>DATNKY010000360.1:0-5917 GCA_035603155.1 Solirubrobacteraceae bacterium | reverse complement strand
AACGGCAACGAAGGCCGGTGACGCGGACTACAACGCGGCCTCCTCTGCGCAGACGACCGTCACGTTCGCGAAGGCCGATCAGTCGATCACGTTCACCTCGACACCGCCGGCGAACCCGGTCGTCGGTGACAGCTACACCGTGGCAGCGACGACCGGCTCAGGGCTGCCGGTCAGCTTCTCAATCGACGCCGCAAGCGAGGCCGGGGTGTGCTCGATCTCGGGCACCGTGGTGTCGTTCACCGCGGCCGGGTCATGCGTGATCGACGCCGACCAGCCAGGAAATGCTGCCTATCTCGCCGCGACCCAGATCAAGCAGGCTGTGACCGTTGCCCCGGCGCCCCCAGGGTCGGCGGGATCGTCAGGCTCCTCAGGATCATCGGGCTCGTCAGGATCGTCGGGATCGTCGGGATCGTCAGGATCGTCGGGCTCGTCAGGGTCCTCAGGATCGTCGGCGGCTTCGACGCCACCAAATAGCACGGCCACCCCAACCACGCTGCCCAGCAATCATTTCTCGGCGCGACGGCACATCAAGCGAGCTTCCGACGGGAGCTTCTTCGTGACCGTGAAGGTCCCGGGTCCCGGCAAGGTGCACGTGATGGTGACCGCCTCAAACAGGAGTCTCGTGACGGCCGCGACGTTGCGACACCACGCATCCGGACGATTCGTATTCGCCCGGGCGCACGCCACCGCGCACCGCGCCACCACGTTGCATATCCGCGTGACGCCCAACGCCCGCGGCCGGCTGCTGCTCAACCACCACCGCCACCAGCCGACGCTCAGGCTAACGATCACCTACACGCCAGCAGGCGGACGCCCGCACCGCATCCGCTACCACAGCATCCCCCTGCCATAGGCAAGCCCGCATCCGCCGATCGGCTCGGCTGCCGCTTGGTTGCATCGACCGCCGACGCGCCGCGGGCCAGTCGCCCGCGGCGCACGATGGTCGTTAGGACGCCACGTTGGCGCACACGATCCGGATGTTCACCGCACAGCGATCCCGAGGAATCCCAGCCGACGTCAAGCCGACCGCCCCACAATCTAACTCGATCCCATCGTCACCGGATTGCGTTGCGATCCACGGAGCCACCAGCGAGCGCATTGGAGAGTTCGGCACGCGAGCTGATCCCGAGTTTTGGAAACACCCGGTACAGGTGGGTGCTGATCGTGCGATGCGAGAGGTAAAGGCGCTGGCCGATCTCGCGGTTCGACAGACCCTTAGCCGCAAGCTGGGCGATCTGTAGTTCTTGCCCGGTCAGCTGATCGCGCGCTTCGACGACGCGATGGCGGCTCCGTTCGCCAGACGCGCGCAGCTCGCGCCGCGCCTGGTCGCTCCACGGCGCGCATCCGAGTGCGTCGAATGTGTCGCGCGCGGCGCGCAGGACGGCGCGTGCCTCGGCGACGCGGCGGTTGCGTCTGAGCCACTGGCCATACGCGAGCTCGAGCCGAGCGCGCTGGAAGGGCCACCGTGTCAGATCGCTCGACAGCGCCTCCTCGAACCGTTTGCCCGCTTGTGCCTGCTCCGCGAGCAGCGCGTGCGCATGTTGCAGGCCCAGCTCGATCCACGTGCCAGGCCGCCCACCTACGGTCGCCTCGAGCTCCACCACGCGCGCTCGCGCTTCATCGAGCCGGTCGATGTGGCGCGCGGCATCGGCGAGATCTGCGATCAACCACGATGCGATCACGGGGTGGTGTGCCGGGTCGCCAGGGTCGAAGAGCCGGCTGGCGTAGCCGAACGCGTCCGCGTGGCGGCCGCCTCCAAGCGCGGCCAACACCCTGCCGAACTGTGCAAGCGCGATCGTGCTGTTTGACCCGAGCGGTTCGCCGATGAGTTCGGCCTCGGCTGCTAGCCGCTCGGCCATCTCTTCGTCGCCGCGCATCGCGGCAACGAGTGAGATGACCGTGTCCGCTGCTGCTTGCCAGCGTTGTTGCGCGAACTCCTCGGCGAGACGGCGCGCTTCCTCGGCTGCGGGGATCGCCTGATCCCACGCACCGAGACGGGCGGCGATCATCGAGTACAGGGCCAACAGCCTCGGCAGATGTCCCAATCGCCCTTCCGTCCGCAGACCATCCACCGCCACCGCTAGGAAATCGGTCGCAAGGTCAAAAGCGCCGACGGTGACCGCGACCGGGCCGAGGAACCGTGCAGCGTCGGCGTCGAGCCGCTCGTCCTGTGCCGCCAGACGCAGACGCGTCAACACGCCGGTCGCATGACCCAGCGGATCCGCATACGCGTGCACCGCAAAAACGCGCGGATCTTCGGCATCGATACCACCCAACCGACCTGACGCGTCGATCAGGAGCTGTCGTGCGTCGGGGCCGGGATCGCGCCACCAGGCGCGCGAGGCGACCAGCCACAGCAGATCGACGTGAAGGTTGTGGTCCCCGGCTGCGCCGGCTCGTTCCGCTGAGGCGATCAGAGACCTGAAGTGTTCGACGTCGCCCAGGGGGCGATTAAAGACCGTCTCCTCAACCCAGATCAGCCGCGCGCGCTCCAACTCTCCAAGGTCGAGCTGTCTCGCCTCACGAAGCAGCGGCGCGACGACGTCGGGCCGCCCCAGCTCCACAGCGAGGCTCGCGGCCGTGAGCAGGCGACGGCTACGCCTTGCCGGCTCGCTGAGCTCTACGGCACGTGTCATCGCAGCAACCGCCACGGCGATCGCGCCGCGTTGCCGCGCCCGTTCTCCGGCGGCTTCGAGATCGAGCGCGATGTCCTCGTGTTCACCTGCGCGCAATGCCGCACGGTGCCATGCGCGGCGGTCGGGTTGATCCGCGAGCAAAGCCGCCAGTGCCTCGTGAGCGCGCCGACGCTCCTCCAGCGCCGCGCTCTGCGCGATCGCGGAGCGCATCAGCGGATGCCGGAAGCGAATCGTCTGCAGATCTACCTTGACGATGCCCGCCTCAGCAGCAGGCGCCACGACGTCGAGGTCCAAATCCGCACCGACTACCGCGCTGCCGGCCGCCAGGATCTCGCCCAATCCGTCTGAGTCGCTGAGGGCGGCGACCAGCAGCACGAGGCGAGTCGCGTCGGGCAGATCGGCTACACGCGCGGCGAACGCACGTTCGAGCCGGTCGCTCAACGGCAAGCCACCCGGAAGCCCTTGCCCGTCCTCGCGCCCGCCGGACATAGCTGGAAGCTCGAGCAACGCAAGGGGATTGCCGGCTGCCTCCCGCAGCACCCGGCTACGTGACGCACGCGGGAGTCGAGGAGCCGACACGTCCAGCAAGGCACCCGCTGTGGCGTCGTCGAGACCGGCGAGGCGAAGCTCCGGCAGCCGCGCATCGCCGAGCGCCGATGGGTAGCCGTCGCGAATGGCCGCCAGCAAGACGATCGGATCAGACTCGATTCGTCGCGCGACGAACGCCAGCACATCCGAGGTCGGAGGGTCGAGCCACTGCGCGTCATCGACGACCAGCAGAACCGGTGCGTCAGACGCAGCCTCCGAAACGAGGTCAAGCGCAGCCATGGCAATCCGGAAATGCTCGGGTGCCGCCTCGGCCGTGAGCCCAAAAGCAGCATCAAGCGCTGCGCGCTGAACGTCGCGGAGCTCGCCCGCACGCTCGCGCACCGGCCGGAGCAGTTGATGCAACCCGGCAAACGGTAGATGTGCCTCCGACTGCACGCCAGTCGTGGAGAGCACCGCCATGCCCCGCTCACGCGCCGTTCGCTCGCACATCGACAGCAGACGCGACTTGCCGATCCCGGGCTCGCCGCTGAGCACGAGCGCCTGGCCTCGCGTGGCGACGTCGTCCAAGAGCGACGTCATGAGGCTCTGTTCCCCGAGGCGACCCAGCAAGGGCTCAGCCTCGCCGTGAGCCGACCCGATCATGCCCCGCTCATCCTCGCACAGCGCGGCGCGGAACCTCGAGCCGTGGGCGCCAGCGCGCGCTGCACAAGAGGTTTCTCATTGATGGGTTAGCGGCGTCTAAGCGGCCTTGCCGAGACTCGTGTCGACGTGGCCGTCACAGACTCACGATTCCGCCTCAGGGCAATGACAGGTGGAGGCCCCGATGGCAACGAGCGCCTGACGGTGCTGACCGGGATGCTGCTGATCGTGCTGTTGGCGGTGCTCGGCGCGACGATCGTGTGGATTGGTCAGCTGCTGTGGCTGCATCTGTTCCTCGGGCTGCTGCTGATCGGCCCGGTCGTGTTGAAGCTGTTGTCGACGGGCTACCGATTCATTCGGTATTACACCGCGAGCCCCGCCTACCGGAGCAAGGGACCACCACCCCGCGTCCTGAGGGTCCTTGGGCCCTTGGTCGTGCTCTCGACGCTCGCAGTTTTCGCGACCGGCGTCGGACTGTTGCTGCTCGGTCCGAGTTCCCGTCAGCCCTTGCTGCTGTTGCATAAGGTCAGCTTCTTCGCCTGGATCGCGTTCGTGGCTGTGCATGTGCTCGGGCATGCGCCCGAGATGCTCCGTTACCTGCGCCCCGGGGCCACGTCGCCCGATGCCCGCGCGCCGGACGCTACCGCGAGCCCGAGCGGGGGCGCCGGTCGCTTGGCCTCGCTGGTGTTAGCGGTGCTTTGCGGTCTGGCGCTGGCGCTCGCCTTGATCGCGCAGTTCGCTGCGTGGACTGGCTGAGCATCCGGTCGGGTCGAGCTCGAGTCGCATCGGCTCACACCCGCGCGTGCCGACGCGCGGGGGGCGGCACCTCGACGATCGTCAGTTTGACGGCTCCCGTGAGGTCATAGCGCTCGGCGAGCGCGCCGTCGACTGCCTCGGCCGCCGCCACCGACAGGGCGTCGGTCGCGATCACGAGATCCGTCGCCCCGAGCACGTTCGCGCAGCACAGTGCGCCGTCGAGGACCAAGTGCGGAGCGGCTTGGACGAGCGGCGCTAAAGCCGCAGTTTCGCGAAGGTGAGAACTCTCTTTTCCTGCATTTGCAGCGATGAAACGGCTCTTATGATGGCCGCGTGGGTCACATCGTGGTGATCGAGGACGAGCCGTTGATCGTCGACTTCATCGAGCGCGGGCTAACCCGCCGCGGCTTTGACCTGCGCTCGGCGCTCGACGGGGACACAGGGCTCGCCCTGGCTCTAGAAGCGGACGTAGACCTCGTCGTGCTCGACCTGATGCTCCCGCGTCGCGACGGCCTGGAGGTGCTCGATGAGCTCGTCGAGCGGCGCCCCGGTTTGCCGATCATCGTCGTGACGGCGCGCGGCGAGATCGAAGATCGCGTCCAGGGTCTTCGTGCCGGCGCGGTCGATTACATGGTCAAGCCGTTCGCGGTCGCCGAGCTCGATGCCCGCATCCGGGCGCAGCTTCGCGCCGCCCGGCAGTCCCCGACGACGACGCTGCGCCGCGCTGGACTGGAGCTCGATCTGCTCTCGCGTCAAGTCCGCAGCAACGGCCAAACCGTTCGCCTGTCAAACACCGAGTTCGAGCTGCTCGCCTACCTGATGCAGCATCCGGGCCGAGTGCTGTCCCGTGAGCAGATCCAACGCGCGGTGTGGAACTACAGGCACGACCCGGCGACCAATGTCGTCGACGTGTACATCGGATACCTGCGCCGCAAGCTGCGCACCGACGGCCGCGAGGTCCCGATCCGGACGGTGCGCGCACGTGGCTACCGGCTCGAGGCCCAGCGCTGATCCGGCGGTCAAGTCTGCGCTGGCGGCTGGCGGCGTGGGTCACCGGCGTCCTGCTGCTCGTAAGCGCGGTCATCTTCGCGGTGATCTACCAGCAGACCACGCGCGAGCTGCGCTCGCAGATCGACACCGATGTGACCGGGGACGTCTCACAGCTCTCCGGGGCGGTCCGCGCGCTGAAGACCGAGTCGCCCGCAGACCTCGCGACCGCGACCGATCGCTACGTCCGCGCCCAGCCCTTCAGCGCTACCTCGTCGCTGCTGTTCGCGGTCGTGCCGGGGCATGACACGGTGAGCAACCATCCGGAGCTGTTCGGCGGCTCGCCGCCG
>DATNKY010000327.1:0-3231 GCA_035603155.1 Solirubrobacteraceae bacterium | reverse complement strand
GTGCGCTGCAGAACCAACAGATAGGTCAGCAGAACGCGATCGAGGCCAAGGCAACCCGGACGGCGGCGCGCCTTGCGGTATTCCGATACCAGGCGTACGACAATCTCGTACATGAGATGCTCTCCGAGCGACGGTATGACGTGCAGCAGTTACCGCAGCCTCTGAGCACTGGCAACGAGGCGTTGATCGTCGCGTCGTTGTCGCCCAACGGGCTCGATGCCCTGGCACTCGCAGATCTCGGCACGACCTTCGTGTCGAGCGTGCTCAAAGGAGAGACAAACGGCGCGCCGCTGGAGCTGGGAGACCAGGTCACACTCGAGGAAGCGAGCACCGACATCCAAAAGGGACTCGCGGTCCTGAAGCGGATCGCGACGCAGCGACTCTCCTAGGGCACCGCCGGGCGGCAGCCGGCCTTGCTCCCATCCGGTCGGCGGCGGGGAGGAAGAGGTCCGGGCCGGCTTGCCGCTTGCGACGTCCTCCACACTGAAGATCCGCCCGGCGAACCGCTCGTAAAGCCCCGTCAACCCGAGCATGTGTCGCAGGTACTCGCGGGTGCCGCTCGACGCGATGCAGCTCGGCACGGCGATTCGGTCCAGCGCCTCGAGGACACCCTCGACGGGAGCAAGCTCGGCGGCGAAGGTCTCGTCATAGAGTGGCGTGAATTGCTCTTCCCACCCGGGAGGCAGCTTGCGGCCAAGGCGAGCTTCGATTGCCGCCTCGGTGTCGCGGTCGCCGGTGAGCGAGAGTCGCTTGTCAGCGATCGGATGGGCGGGAGTTAGTTCCCTAACGACGCGGTGATCACGGGTCACCGAGGGCCGCGCCACGCCGGGACTCGAGCCGCGAGCGTCATTTACCTGACATCGGGCGAGTTGCCGAGCCCCCTTACGGGCATACCCCGCGCGTTAGCGCTAACAGCTGGGTCCGGCCAAGGAGGTCTGGATGTCGTTCGAGGACCACGGCAGTCAGGATCACGGCACCGCACCCGGCGCGATTACGCGACGACGTGCTCTGCAACTCGGCGGCGCTGGATGACGAATCGATGAGGGAGGTCCGGGTGTTTGGGTGCGTCAGCAGGCTCCGTTTGAGGTGTCTGGTTGTGGGGTTGGCCGTGGGCGCCGTAGCAGCCTTTTCTGCCATGGCCAACGCGGCGACGCCGTCGCTGCCCGACGGGCTGAACGTCGCGATCGGAGCAAAGGTCTCGGCCAACAGCGGCGCCGCTCCCCCAACGACCCTCGCGAACATCAACGACGGTGACGGGACGACGCGGTGGTGTCCGGGGACCATCGGCATCCACCGGGTGACGGTCGACCTCGGCCGGGTGCAGGAGATCACCGGCGCCGGAGCCACGTTCACCGGCGAGGAGAGCGAGGACGGGTCGTTCTTTACAGTCTCGACCGGCGTCTCCCGTAGTCACATGACGCCGCTCCCGGATCAGGCGGCCGGCGATCAGAACTCGATCGTGCAGGGACCGCTTTACCTCTTCTCTGGCAACGACCCGACCGCGACGGTCCGGGCGCGCTACGTGACGCTGACCTACGAGGTCCCGCGCGAGCAGAACATCTGCGTCCAGGAGTTCCGTGTCTTTTCCACCTCCGCGGTCAGCGATCCCGGGCTTGAGTTGGGAACGCAGTTCGCAAACGCGAACACCGCGACGACCTCCTCAGGTGACTCGATCTCCGGCCAGCCCGAGTCGGCGCTCAACGCCCTCCGCGACGGCGGCGCGAACACCGTGCGCATCCCGCTCTTCCTCGACGCCACCGGATGCAACCCCGAATGCAGCCAGCTGGACCAGGCACTGGCGCTCGCCTCCGCGGCACGTCAGGCCGGGGAGTCGGTGGTGCTCGACCTCGAGCTCTCGCCGGCCGCAGGGTCTACGGCGGCGCCGGCCGCATGGGCCGGTCAGGACCTGCACATGCTCTCCGCGACCGTGCGGCAGTACACGCAGCGAATGCTGCAGGCATTCGCGGCCAAGGGCACGCCGGTCACGCGCGTCGCGATCGGATCATCGCTGGACCAGGGCCTGCTGGCACCCATGGGCATACCGGCCTTCGGGTCCTCCGACCGCGCCGACTTCTCGGGTCTGACCGCTCTTCTGAAGGCAGCGATCGCTGGGGTCCACTCGGCTTCGCCGGCCGATCGCCGAATGCCGGTCGAGCTCGACACCTCGACCGGCGCCGACCAGGCCGCGACGACCGACTTCTTCGATCAGATGCGGCGGGCCGGAGTCGAGTTCGACGTGATCGGCCTGGCGTACTCGCCGTGGTTGCAGGGCCCGATGGACGCGCTGAGGGCCAACCTCACCGCGACCACCAGCAACTTCAGGCGACCGGTCGTCGTCGAGGGCCAGTTCCCGTTCGGGGACGTGCCCCAGTACGGGATCTGGTCGGCGTCGAACACCTATCCGGACACGCTCCCCGGGTACCTCCTGACGACCGCCGGCCAGGCGAGCTACGAGCGTGACCTCGTCTCGCTGGTCGCCTCGCTCCCCCACGGTCTCGGCCTCGGCGTCACCTACGACGCCCCGGACACGACCGGCGGACTCGGGCTGTTCAGCTCCAGCGGCGCGGCGCAGCCGGCCGTCGATTCCTTCCGCGTCGGGTCAGGCGCGGTCCTCTACGACGCCGGGTCCCCGTTCGTATCCGGCGCCGGCACGGAGCTCCCGATCGGCAATACGCCACGAGTGCAGCCGGGGACGCCCACCCTTCCGGACCTTCCGCCGGGGCTGAACGTCGCGATCGGCGCACGGGTCACCGCCAACAGCGACGCGGGCTCGGACACCACGCTGAGCAACATCAACGACGGCGACGGGACCTCGCGCTTCTGCCCGGGAACCCTCGGCGTGCATCAGGTGACGATCGATCTCGGTCGCGTCGAGAACCTGTCAGGAACGGGCGTGACGTTCTCGGGTGAGACCTCCGGCGACGGCGCGACCTACTCGATCTCGACCGGGATCAGCCACCCCGGCGAGACGCCGTTCCCGAACCAGGGAGCAGGCGGCCAGAACGCGATCACCTCGGGAGCCGACTACCTGTTCGCCGGGGCAAACGCGAGCTCGGGCGTCACGATCCAGGCGCGGTACATCACGCTCAACTGGAGCGTCGCTTCTGAGGCGAACATCTGCGTCCAGGAACTGCGCACGTTCTCGCCGGACGATCCGGCCGCGAACACCCTCCAGCGCGGCGACGATCTGTCGACCCTGCTGTCGGACACCGAGCCGTTCCTGCTGAACGG
>DATNKY010000238.1:0-3004 GCA_035603155.1 Solirubrobacteraceae bacterium | reverse complement strand
CTTGCGCGGCAGCAGTCTCAGCCGTTCGCCCGGCGCGCTTCTCGGCAGGCGGACCGTTGTCACGCGCGTCGCCAACGTCTACGCTCGCGTACTGGCGATCGCCTGGCGTAGCTGGTTGTCCGCCTGAGCGGAGGCCGCCGGGCTGCGCCACGTGGAGGTAAGCGCGGCGCCGGTCACCTTGAGTGGGCCGTCGACCCTGTCGCGGCCAGCACCGACCAGCCCGACTGCCTCGGCGTTGGTCATGGGGTCATCCGGTTAGCCGTCAAAGGAGCTGGTCGACGGTGATCGGCAACGAGCGGAACCGTCGTCCGGTGGCGTGGTAGACCGCGTTTGCGACAGCCGCGGCCACGCCAACGACTCCGATTTCGCCGAGACCCTTGATCCCTACTGGGCTGAACGAGTCAGGCCCGCCGACGAAAATCACGTCGATGTCGGGGACGTCCGCGTTGACGGGGATCAGGTAGTCGCCGAAGGTGGCGTTCGCGATGCGACCGGTGGCGGACTCGAAGATCGTCTCCTCGAGGGTTGCCATTCCGATCCCCATCACAACGCCGCCGATGATCTGGCTGCGGGCGGTCTTTTCGTTGAGCACTCGGCCCGCATCGATCGTTGAGACGACCCGTGCGATCCGCAGCAGACCGAGGTCTTTGTCGATGCGGACCTCGACGAAGTGCGCGGCGAACGCCGACGTTGCACTGTCGCCGCGGCCGGTTTCGAGGTCCGCTCGCCCGTCGGCGGTGATCTCATTCAGAGCATGGCGAGCCAGTATCTGGGTGTAGCTCTCGCCCGCGGCAGGGTCCTCGAGGAGATGAACGCGGCCGGCGGCGCAGCCCACATCGGATGGAGCATTTCCGCGAAGCGGCGAGTTCTCATCGTCGGCGACCAGGTCGAGGAATGCCCGCACCAGGTTGCCGGCAGCGTCATGGATCGCGGCGCTGTGCGACATCGCGAGGCCCGAGCCCCCGGACTGGGGAGCGGGAGGCAGGTCGCTGTCGCCGATCTCTATTTTGACTTGCCCGATCTCAAGGCCGAGCAGCTCGGCTGTTAGCTGCGTAGCGATCGTGTACGTGCCGGTCCCGATGTCGGTCGCCGCGCTGCGGACGAGCGCGGTCCCATTTCGCTCTACCGTGATCCGGGCCTGACAGGGCGCCTGGTAGGAACCGAACGTGACCCCTGCCGCCCCGTACCCGACCAGCCAGTGTCCCTCGCGCATCGATCCGACCGCCGGGTCGCGCCGTCGCCAATCAAATCGCTCGGCGCCGACCCGGTAGCAGTCCCGAAGCGCATTGCTCGACCATGGCAGCCCTGACTGCGGGTGAACCTCGGCGTAGTTACGCAACCGCAGCTCGATCGGATCGACTCCCAGCTCGTAAGACAGCTCGTCGAGCGCTGACTCGATCGCGAAGTTGCCCTCAACCTTCCCTGGCCCCCGCATCGCACCCGGGCTTGCGATGTTGAGCCTGACGAGGCGGTCATGAGTTGCGACGTTCGGGCAGGCGTACGCGGATCCCGTGGTCATCGTGATCGGGTCGATGTTGAAGTCCTCGACGCCGAGCGTGGAGGTCCCCTCGTGGTCGATCGCCACCAGCCGGCCGTCTTTTGTCGAGCCGAGCCGTACGCGCTGTCGCGATTGCGCGCGGTGCCCAATCGAGGTGAACATCTGCGGCCGGGTCAGAACGACCTTGACGGGCCGATCCACAAGCCGCGCTGCGAGCGCGGCCAGGATGACGTGCGGCCAAGCTCGCAGCCCGGCGCCGAACCCGCCTCCCAGGTACGGCACGAGCACGCGTACGTCGCTCTCCGGCAGATCGAACACGGCCGCCAGGGTTTGCCTCACCATCACGGGCCACTGGGTGCAGTCGTGCACGGTCAGACGGTTCTTCTCCCAGCACGCCACAGTCGCAAACAGTCCCATCGGATTGTTGGTCTCGGCCGCGGTAGCGAACGTCTCGTCGTAGACGACCTCCGCCGACGCGAGCGCCGCTTCGGCGTCGCCTCGGTGCAGCTCCAGTCCCCACGGGTTTCGCAGGACGGCCGCGTCGGGATTCTCGATCCCGAGTATCGGGGTGCTCTGCTGGTATTCGATCCTGACCGAGCGCGCCGCCGCGGTTGCTTGCTCCTGGGTCTGCGCGACAACGATGGCCACGTGCTGGCCGTGGTGCAGGATGCGATTGTCTCTGAAGGGCGTTGGAGGACTCGGGCCGAGCGGCGTGATCGGCCCGTCCGCGAGCGCCGGCGAGTTGTCGTGAGTCACCACGGTCAGTACCCCTGGGGCCGCCTCCGAGTCCTCTGTCTCGATTCGGCTGATCGTCCCAGCGGCGATCGTCGACTGCACCAGCACTGCGTGCGCGAGGCCATCGTAGGAGAAGTCCGACGGGTACGGTGCGGCGCCGGTCACCTTGCGCGGGCCGTCGACGCGGTCCACCCCGACGCCGATGATCGTGTTGCTCTCGGCAGTCGTCACGGCTGGATTCCCGAGATCGTCTGCAGGATTCGCCTGATCGTTCGCTTGGCGAGCTCGACCTTGAAGGCGGTGCCGGGAACGGTGAACGACTCCTGGATCGCGGCCTCCGCAGCGGATCGGAACGCGTCGGAACTCGCGGTCGCACCGGTGAGGATCGACTCGGCCTCTCGCGCACGCCACGGAATGGTGCCGACGCCGCCCACTGCGACACGCGCCGTCGCGATCGTGCCGTCCTCGATCACGAGCGCGGCGGCCGCCGAGGTAAGCGCGAACTCGTACGACGCTCGATCGCGGATCTTCAGATAGCCCGACTGCGCTCCCACTGGAAGCATCGGGATCTCGATCGCCGTGATCAGCTCGCCGTGCTCGAGCACGTTCTCGATGTCGGGCCGCTTGCCCGGGACGACGTAGAACTCCGTCAGTGGGACGCTGCGCTCGCCGCCTGCTCCGCGGACGTGCACCACGGCGTCGAGCGCGACCAGCGACACGCACAGGTCCGATGCGTGCACCGCGATGCAATGCTGGCTCGCGCCGAGGACC
>DATNKY010000523.1:0-2416 GCA_035603155.1 Solirubrobacteraceae bacterium | reverse complement strand
CTTGCGCTCGCTTCGGGTTAGAGGAGTCCTCGAACGACTGCATGCCAGGGCGCGGGTCGAGGATCCAATTGCTAAGGAGCGCGTCGCCACCCGTGAGCGCGAGCTGGGTGAGCGGCTTTCGGTTCCCGAGCGTTATGAGCTATACGGCGACGCGCCGTTGGCGATCACCGCTGAGACTGGCGAGCTGTACTACGTGCTCGCCGTCGCGCAGCGCGCGCACAGGATCGTCGAGTTCGGGTCTTCGCACGGGATTTCCACGATCTACCTCGCGGCAGCGCTGCGCGACACGGGCAGCGTCGGAGTGCTCGTCACGACCGAGATCCTGCCGGCAAAGGCCGCGGCGACCGAACGCAATCTCACCGAGGCGGGCCTGTCGGACCTCGTCGAGGTACGAACCGGAGATGCCCGCGACACCTTGACGCAGCTCGCCGCCCCGGTCGACATGCTCGTCCTTGACGGCCGCAACGATCTCTACGTCACGATCTTCGATCTCATCAGCCCGAGGCTTGCGCCCACCGGCGTCGTCATCGCTGACCTCGGCCGCGATGACCCGGACCTCGAGGCCTACCAGCGACATGTACGCCACGCGCGCGCTGGGTTTCACTCCGTGACGCTGCCAGTCGACGCCGGGATCGAGCTCACCGTTCCGATTGGAAGGTCAAACGCCGGCACCGGGGTCTGACCTAACGTGAACCTTACTATCCCTACCAAAGCTGACTGTCCCACTTGACGCTTTACTGCGTAAGCGTAGACTGCGGCCAGCGATGGGAGGATGCCCGGGCATGCGGTTGATTCTATTCTCCTCGTTGGAGTGAGGGGTGTCAGCCCGCGGACCGCGTTGTCGCTGTCGTCCGCTTGGGCTGTGGCGTAAGCGCGTGCACTGCGATGCCGCGGGGCTGAGGCGCGCGGCGGCAAGTGGCCGCTATGGGCGGACTTGCCGGAGAGTAGGTGGGTACCGTCGCTGCACTGCAGCAGCGACCGGCCTGAGCTGTGTCAGGGACCGAAGGGTGACTGAGAGTCAATCGTGGAGGTTTGAGGATGAGCAAGTTAGGTCCCCGTCTGCTGAAGGGAACGTTGGCGCGGCAGAGTCGCGTGACGAGGGTCTTTTTGGTGGCCGCAAGCGCCGCGATCCTGCTAGGTGTGAGTTTGTTTGCGACGGTCGGAGACGCTCGGTCGCCGCAGGCTCATGCGGCGAAGGCCCCGGGATATGTGCGCGCCTGTAACCAGAGGACCGGATCGACGGACAGCGTTGGCGATCTGAACATTCGGCTGCACACCGCGTGCGCGAAGGGACAGAACGCCTTCAAGCTCGCGCTGTATCCGGCGGCGCGCGGCCCCGCCGGCCCGACCGGGCCCGCTGGTCCCAAGGGACCCGCCGGGCCACAGGGCCCGCGGGGGCCGCAAGGCCCCGCCGGCAGTGGCGGTTCGGGTGCTGAGTACGCGGTCGCTAACGTGCTTGTCAGTCGCGGCGGTGCCGCGCCGGTGGTCTGGGCGACGTTCTCTGCGACGCTTGGCTCGCCGCTCGGCACCACGGCCGGAGGACAGGTTCGTTTCTCGTGTTCCGCTGCCCAGGCGCCTTGCAAGGTCTCCATCGCGGCTGCCGTTCTCTCGCACCGGAGTGGTTCGGCGCACGTCTTTCCCAGGCTCCTGATCCAAAAAGAGGACGGCCCCGGTACACCTGCGACCTTCTGTGAGTATGCGAACGGCGCCGACAACAGCGGTGCCGTGGACCGTATCGCGCGGGTTCCGATGGGCACCCACGCTGCATCAATCCACACGCCGCTTGCGATGGGAATTGGTGGCACGCTCGACTGTGCCTCCGACCAACCCTTCAGTCCCACGGTCAAGACGATCTGGGTGCCGAACGCATCGACCGGCGGCACCGCCTTCTACGACGTATGGGCGACACTTACGTTCGGATAGTCACGACATATGTGGCGCTCGTTTCGTCTACAGAAAAGCGAGGCTGAGATGAAGTACGTGGCGTTCGTTGGCACCGGCGGTCCGCAGCCTGAGGAGGCCCTGGCGGCCATGAACCGCGACTTCCCGGCATACCTGGAGGAGATGGATCGCCGAGGCGTGCGGCTGTTCGGTCGGGAGCTGGACTTGCCGGAGACGGCGGTGACGGTGCGCGTGCGTGACAGCGAGACGCTGGTGACCGACGGCCCGTTCGCGGAGACCAAGGAGTTCGTCGCAGGCCTCGATCTGCTCGAATGTGCCGACCTGGAGGAGGCGATCGAGGTGGAGGCCAAGAGCCCAGCGGCCCGGTTTTGCCCGTTTGAGGTCCGGCCGGTTGCCGATGGGCTGCGGCTCGGTGCGGGGGCGTCGACGTTCGGGCGTGAGGACGCCTCGGCGGGTATCCCCTACCTGCTGATGGCGTGGGTGGGTCAGACGTCAGCGGCGGCGCCCGACGAGC
>DATNKY010000421.1:0-8625 GCA_035603155.1 Solirubrobacteraceae bacterium | reverse complement strand
ACTACGAGACGGCATCGAGATCTGGTCCGCGGTGCTCTCGCGGCCGGAGGCTGGCCTGGTGATCTGCAGCATGGGCCGCCGCGACGCGCCGCAGGACATGGGTATGCCGACCCCGATCAAGGCCTGTCGCGTCGGCGAGCGGCCGCTGACCCTGGACGCTGCGAGCGTGGTCACGCTCAACGACCAGCATGCCCACATCGCGGTCGACCCCGGGTGCGAACTCAGAACTGGAGACCTCGTGGGATGCTCGATCTCGCATCCGTGCACCGCGTTTGACCGCTGGCGTGTGATCCCGGTCGTCGACGATCAGTACGCCGTCCGCGACGCCGTGGCGACCTTCTTCTAGGCATACCCCTGATTTGACAGTCTTGTTAGTGCCCTCACCCCCCGTACGATCCATCGACATTGTTCGAGAATTCAGAACGCACGTCATCGTCCACTGAAACGTATGTACCGCTGATCGGCATCGGGGGTATGCCGGTGCAGTGTCAGTTCGGAGGCGTTTGGGATGAGCCGGTCACGATGCTGCCTCGTTCTTACAGCACGGCGATCGCCCGAGGCGGAGGCGTGGCCCTGGTCCTGACGCCGGACACGCTCGGCCCGCGCCCACCCACCGCGCTCATCGCCGCCCTGGACGCGGTCGTGTTGGTCGGCGGCGGAGACATCGACCCCGCGCTCTACGGGGCCGAGCCTGAGCCCCCGACGGCTCGCGTCGACCACGCCCGCGACGAGGCCGAAATGGGTCTCATCCGCGCAGCCCTCGACGCTGACCTGCCGATCCTCGGCATCTGCCGGGGCATGGAGATGCTCAACATCGCGCGGGGCGGCACGCTGACCCAGCACCTGCCCGACGTCCTCGGTCACAGCGGCCACCTGCGCCAGGCCGGAAGCTATGAGCGACACGAGGTCACGCTGGCCGCTGAATCGGCCGTCGCTCGCCTGGTGGGCGGGCCGAGCGCGACCGTGATGTCTCACCACCACCAAGGCATCGACGAGCTGGGCAGCGGGGTCGTGGCGACTGGATGGGCCGCGGGCGACAACTTCGTTGAGGCCATCGAACTGTCTGACGCTAATCTCGCGGTCGGCGTGCAGTGGCACCCAGAGGTGGACACGACGAGTCTGCTGATCGCAAACTTCGTCACGGCAGTGGCGCAGGAACGGACGCCCGCGTGATTTCGGTTCTCGAGCCGGCCACCGAGGCGGTGATGGCGGAGCTCCCCAGCGCCGGCGTCGCGGAGGTGGACGCGGCCGTTGCGAGCGCGAAGACAGCCGCAGCGGCGTGGGCCGGACTCGCGCCGGCCGACCGCTCGCGGGCTCTGCTGCGGATTTCCGAGGGCATCGAACGCCACCGGGACGAACTCGTCGAGCTCGAGGCCCGCAACGCAGGTAAGACGCTCGCCGACGCGACCGGCGAGGTCGACGATTCGGTCGAGCTGTTTCGCTACTTCTCAGGCGCTCCGGAGCGGCTGGTGGGCACGACGGTTCCGGTCAGCGGCGGCATCGCCCTCACGGTTCACGAACCCCTGGGTGTTGTCGGCGTCATCACGGCCTGGAACTCACCACTGGCGCTGCTCGCACGGCGGCTGGCCCCGGCCCTTGCGGGCGGAAACGCGGTCGTCCAGAAGCCCTCCGAGCTGACCCCGCTGAGCGCTCTCAAGATGAAGGAGATCGTCAACGATGCCGGCCTTCCGGCGGCGGTCTTTCAGCCCGTCGTCGGCACCGGTCCCGTCGTCGGCGAGCACCTGGTCACGCACCCCGACGTGCCAAAGCTGTGCTTCACCGGGTCGACTCGCGTGGGTGAACGGATCGGCGCCCTAGCGGGAGCGATGATCAAGCGGGTATCGCTCGAACTCGGGGGCAAGTCGGCCAATATCATCTTCGCGGACGCCGATCTCTCCGCCGCGGCCCGCGAAGCATCGCCGGCGGTGTTTGGCTCAGCCGGCCAAGACTGTTGCGCGCGTTCGCGGATCTTGGTGCAGCGCGAGGTCCTCGATGATTTCCTGGCAGCGTTTGGACCGATCGTCGAGGCCATTCGAGTCGGTTCGCCACTCGATCCGGAGACTGACATCGGGCCGCTTATCTCCGCCCGGCAGCTCGACCGAGTCACGTCCTACGTCGATGAGAGCGCGAACGTCGCAATCTGCGGCTCGGCCCCGTCGGGACCGGGCTATTGGTACCCGCCGACCGTGCTCGCGCCAGTCGACACGCAGGACCGAGCTGCGCGCGAAGAGATCTTCGGCCCCGTCGCGGTCGTGATCCCTTTCGAGGACGAAGCTGACGCGCTGGCGATCGCAAACGACTCCGACTACGGCCTGGCGGGATCGATCTGGACGCGTGACGGCGCCCGGGCCCTGCGCGTCGCTCGCGGTCTGCAGACCGGCAACATCTCGATCAACTCACATCTCTCCGTGCGGATCTCGACGCCGTTCGGCGGCGTGAAGCGGTCGGGAATCGGACGCGAGCTCGGCCTGGACGCCGCTCACGAGTTCACCGAGACAAAGACGATCTTTGTTTCGACGGACACCGGATGATTCATGGGCCTTCCGCAGAGCGACCGGACCCGACAGTGGAGCTATCGGACATGAGCACGTGCAGGCAAAACAGGAGGACCGCGTGACGCTCGAGGGCAAGGTCGCGGCGATCACGGGCGCCGGCTCCGGTATGGGCCGGGCCGCAGCAGAGTTATTCGCGAACCAGGGCGCACCGGTGGTCGTCGCTGATATCAACGTCGAGGCCGCCGAGAGCGTCGCTGCCGGCATCCGGGCCGCCGGTGGCCGGGCCGTCGGGATTCGGACCGACGTCTCCAGCGCCAGCGATGTCGAGGCGATGATCGCGCTCGCCGAGACCGAATGGGGCGGGCTGGACGTCCTCTACAACAACGCCGGGCTCTGGCTGTTGGGCGTCGACGGGTACGTCGAGGGCGAGACCGACGCCCCGAGCCCGCTGTTGACCGAGGAGATCTGGGATCGCACCGTCAATGTTTCGATGAAGGGGACCTACCTCGGCTGCCGCTTCGGGATTCCCGCGATGCGCCGACGGGGAGGTGGCTCGATCATCAACGTCTCGTCGATCGCCGCCTTCCGGGTGGGCAGCGGCGCATCTGACGCCTACACCGCCGCCAAGGGGGGCGTCCTGGCGATGTCGAGGAGCCTGGCCGTCGAACACGCACCGGAAGGAATCCGTGTCAACTGCATTGTCCCCGGGCCGATTGAGACACCGATGTCGCAGGCCATCCCGGCTGACCGGCGCGAGGTCTTCTCCTCGCTGATCCCGCTCAGGCGCTGGGGAAGACCAGAAGAGGTGGCGCAGATGGCGCTCTTTCTCGCTTCGGACGCGGCGTCGTACTGCACGGGCCAGAGCTTCGTCGTCGACGGCGGGTATCTCGCGCAATGACGAGCGAGAACCACAGTCCAGCGGCGTCTCCCCTGCCGAAAGAGCAATCGCATCCCGATTCCGCCGCGCTCGCCGCGGAGGCGTCGCTGTCGGTGGCTGAGCTCGCCATGCTCGTCTCGGACGGAGCGATCGAGACCGTCCTGGTAGTCGCCCCCGACCTGCTGGGCCGCTTCGTCGGCAAGCGCTACACCGCGACCGCCTTTCTCGATCACGTCGCCGACGACGAGGCGCCGATCTGCGAATACGTGCTCGATCGCGATGTCGAGATGCAGCCCTCCGAGCAGGCCTGGGGTCGCGGCTTCAGTGACTGGGTCCTGCGGCCCGATCTGACCACGCTGCGCAGGGCCGCCTGGCTGGACCGCTCCGCGATCGTCATCTGCGACTTCGTCGACGGTGACGGCCGGCTGGTCGAGATCGCGCCCCGGCAGATGCTCCGCCGACAACTCGAGCGGCTCGCCGAGCGCGGTTGGTCGGCCCGCGCGGCGTCAGAGCTCGAGTTCATCCTGTTCCGCACGCCGCTCGAGCAGGCACGCCTCCAGGGTTACCGCGATCTGCTGCCGGCCACCGCGTACAACACCGACTTCACCACGCTTGCGCCCAGCATGGTCGAGGACGTGATGGCGCCGATCTGCCGCGCGCTGTCGGCCAGCGGCCTGATCGTCGAGGACTACAAGGGTGAGTCACATCCCGGGCAGATGGAGATCAACCTGCGCTTCACCGACGCGATGAGAATGGCCGACGACCACATGATGTTCAAAGAGGCCGCCAAGGTGGTCGCCTGGCGCCACGGCTGCGCGCTGACGTTCATGCCCAAATTCAGCGAGCGGGAGGGCAACTCATGCCACGTCCACTTCTCGCTGTGGCAGGACGACACCTCGCTGTTCGCCAAGCCGGCAGCTGAGAACCCAATCTTTCGCTCATTCCTGGCGGGGCAGTTGAGGTACTCGCGCGAGCTCTGCTACCTGTTCGCGCAAAACGTCAACTCCTACAAGCGGTTCGCGCACCGGTCCTTTGCTCCTGTCGGAGTCGTGTGGGGGCAGGACAACCGCACCTGCGGGCTGCGGGTGCTGGGCGACGGCTCCAGTGTGCGCGTGGAATCTCGGATCCCGGGCGGCGATTGCAACCCTTACCTCGCCTTCGCTGCGATCGCCGCGATGGGCCTGGACGGCATCGAGCAGCAGCTCGAGCCGCCTCCCCCGTATGTCGGCGATGGATACGAGGCGCCGACCGAGTCACGGCTTCCCATGAACCTGATGGAGGCGCTGCAGCTTTTTGAGGCCTCTGAGTTCGCGCGCCAAGCCTTCGGTGATCAGGTGGTCGAGCGCTATCTGCAGGCGGGATGGAGCGAGCAGCGCACCTATGACGCCGCAGTGACCGACTGGGACCTCTCGCGCTCCTTTGAGCGGCTCTAGCGACTCGTGAGCCGCGACGCCCTGGACGGGAAGGTGTGCGTGGTGACCGGCGCCAGCCGCGGGATCGGACTCGTTGCGGCGCGGCGGCTCGCGCGCGCCGGAGCGACCGTCGTCCTGGCGTCCCGCGACTTCGCGGCATGCGAGGCAGCCGCCTCGCAGCTTCGCGAGACGGGTGCCGGCGCGCTCGGCGTCGCGGTGGACATCACCGATGAGGAGTCCGTGCGCCGGCTCTACGCCCAGGCCGCGGGGACCTACGGTCGCCTCGACGTGTGCGTCAACAACGCCGGCGGGGTGCTCGGAGATGACGCCGACCCCCTGTCGACCTCGCTGTCCACCTGGGAGGCGGCGCTCAAGCTCAACCTCACGGGAGCCTTTCTGTGCATCCGGTATCAGCTGCCGCACATGATCAAGGGGGGCGGCGGCACGATCGTCAACGTGTCCGGGACGGCAGCGCTGCTCGGCTCGGCGACCCCCCAGATCGCCTATGACTGCGCCAAGGCCGGTCAGCTCGCCTTGACCAGAGACATCGCCGTGGCCTACGCCCGCGACGGGATCCGATGCAATGCGGTCTGCCCTGGTCCGATCGAGGGTGACCTGCTCCGCGATCTCCTCGGCGACGAGCAGGCCGCGGCGAGACGGCTGGAGCACATTCCCAGCGGCCGCTTCGGGCTCGCCGAGGAGGTGGCCGAGGCCATTCTCTTCCTGGCCTCGCCGAGCTCCAGCTGGACGACCGGCGCGACCCTGACCGTCGACGGCGGCATCTCGATCGCCTACAACATCGCACCGTGATGCCGTCGGCCCCGGATCCACTTCTCACCGGCAAGGACGAGCTCGTCTTCTGGCCACCGATCGGACGGGAAGCGCGCGCCGGCAGCTGGTCGCGCCAGGCCGAGACCACGCTGGAGCGGATCGACGGTGCACTTGCCGAGGGGCGGCGCGCCGATGCGGCCGCCCTCGTTCGGCACCTTGTCGTGGAGGCGGCGGAGATCCACGAGCTTCTCAGCGAATGGTGCGCGACGATCCCAGCGATCCTTGCTCGTGAGGGGGTCTCACCCGCGCGTATGGCCGAACTCGACGAGCGGGCCCGAGCGACCGCCGGCGAGGTCGACTACGCCGCTTGCTGGGAGCACTTCGTCGCCACGGCCGCCCAGAGCGCCGATGCGATCGTCGCGGGCACGGCGGGCGAAGACGCGGTGAGGCTGACGGTCGCCGCGTGGCTCGAGGGCCATGACTCCCATCTGCTTCTCACCGCCGGCTGGGTGGACGCCGCCGTCACCGAGCTGGGCGAGGCAAGACTCGGAGAGCTGTGGGCCGAGCTCCAGAGCGAGCCGATCGCCTCATATGGTCGTTATGACCTAGCACGCTCGCCCTGGTCCGACAGCTTCGCGCTCCTCGTACAGATCGCGCTGGAAGGGATGCACGCGCACTTCGGCGGCCCTGCTCGCCGCGGCGAGATCGAGCTGATCGAGCATGAAGACCGAATCGAGATGCGCTTTGACCCGTGCGGGTCCGGCGGACGGATCCGCCGCCAAGAGCTCTTCGGCGTCACGCAGGAGCCTCACCCGTTCGCCTGGAACCGCGTGGGCGTCTGTCACTACTGCATCCACTGCTGTGTCCTGCAACAGCTCGAGCCGATCCGGCGTCTGGGATATCCCGCGCGCGTCATCGAACCTCCCACCGAGCCAGGGATGCAATGCAGCTGGACGGTCTACCGACGGCCAGACCTCGTGCCCGAAAGCGCGTACACGGCGGTTGGTGAGACGCCGCCGCTGAAACGAGAGGAGCGCGACTGATGAGACGACTCGACGGAAAGGTCTGTGTGATCACGGGCGCGGCCGCGGGAATCGGGGCGGCCACGGCCCGACGGTTCACCGCCGAGGGCGCGACGGTCGTCGGGTGGGACCTGGAGCTCGACGCCATGCAGAGCCTGGACCTGGCACGGCGTGTCGACGTCACCGACGAGGAGGCCGTGCGCGCCGGATACGGCGAGGTCACCGCGCGCTTCGGCAGAATCGACGTCCTCTTCAACAACGCCGGGATCTCCCCTGAGCAAGACGGATCGATCCTCGATGCCGACGACGAGGTCTGGCACCGCGTCCAACGTGTCAACCTCGACGGCGTCTACCACTGCTGCAAGCACGGCATTCCACACCTGCTCGCCGCCGGCGGGGGGTCGGTGATTAACACCGCCTCGTTCGTCGCCATCGTCGGCTCGGCGATCTCCCAGGCCTCCTACACGGCATCCAAGGGCGCCGTGCTCGCGCTGAGCCGCGAGCTCGGCATCGAGTTCGCGGCCCGCCGGATCCGTGTCAACGCACTCTGTCCGGGGCCGGTACGCACCCGAATGCTCGACGAACTGCACGCGCGGGACCCTGCCCTGCGCGAGCGCCGGTTCACCTACCTCCCGGCTCGTCGCTTCGCCGAGGTCGACGAGATCGCCAACGCGGTGCTCTTTCTCGCCAGCGACGAATCGAGCTACGTCAACGCCACCGCCTTCATCGTCGACGGGGGCGCGGCAGCCGCCTATCTCAGCGTCGCCGGTGAAACCGCTGCCGCGACTTGACCGGTTACCACGGCGGCGTCGCCACGGTGATCATGAAGGCGACGTCGGTCTGAGAGGCATTGCGGTACGCGTGCGGCAGCGAAGCCCAGAATCGCACGGAATCACCCGGACCGAGGACGTACGTGTGATCCCCGTGCAGGAGCTCGACGTCGCCGAGCACAACGAACGCGAACTCCTCGCCGACGTGCCCGATGCGGTCGCGGTCGTATCCGCCGCCCGGCTCGAAGGTGATGAGGGCAGGCTGGATGTCGTGACCGTGACCGGATCCGAGTAGCTGATAGATCGTGCCCGTGCCTCGCCGGACGCTCGAGCGGCCATGCCCACGCCGGAGGATCACCTCGACCGCCTCCTCCGAACCGCCATTTGACCGCTCTGATCCGTCGCTGAGCAGGTCGGTGATATGGAGATCGAAGTGGCGAGCGACAACCTGCAGACGGCTGAGCGAGATCCCTCCCCGCCCGTTCTCTAGATCCGACAGCGAGGATGCCGAGATGCCGAGCGTGCGTGACTGCTCGCGAAGGCTCACACCCGACTGGATTCGCAGGCGCTTGACGCGCTCGCCGACAATGCGCCGAAGTTCGTTGTCCATGATCTCGTTTTCGGCTGCCCGCCGCATAACCGGCGTGCACCGAAACCTACGGTACAGCGATCTGTGCGCCCACTGACACATCTGGGTGCTCGCCTGCGCTCGCGGCGCTGCCCTCGTTTGGTCGGCGAAAACCGTACGTTGCGTTCGACCACTCGATTCTGTACTGTTCGCTCATGCCGAACACCTTTGGGGTCGTGTTCGCTCTCCCGTTCACTCCTCGAGGAGCGCGACGGCACGTCTCGGCCGACCGGCCGGCGTGTGCGAGAGCCAAGCGGTGGACCTGCTCGGCGAGCATCACGACAGTGTTGCCGCCGCATACACAGGGCTCGGCGCACCACCGACCGAACTTGTGTCCCCAGCGGCAGCGGCCACAAGATGTTCCAGTTGAACGACGATCCGGCACTCGGCGCCGTCGACGCCGCGTCGTTTGGAGGCATCGCCGGTCCGTGTGGTCCACGCTCGGATGGAGCCAGCCGGTATCGAACCGGCGACCTCCTGCTCGCAAAGAGCGAGCGACTCTGCTCAGCTGGCGGTCGGATCCCGATATCGCCGATGAACACAGGGGTTCTGCTCAAGCTGACGTTCGCGCCAAGGCGGAATCGCGTTGACCGAGGTTCCATACGGCTTACACCGTCGTTCCGCGAGATTGTCGAGGCGATGCTGGGCAG
>DATNKY010000668.1:0-5314 GCA_035603155.1 Solirubrobacteraceae bacterium | reverse complement strand
GAGCGTCCCCTCCGAGCCGCAGAACAGCCGCTCGGGAGCCGGACCGGCTCCGGAGGCGGGCAGCCTGCGGGTCTCGAGCAGGCCGGCTGGCGTGACGACGCGGACCGCTTCTACGAACTCGTCGATGTGCGTGTGCAGCGTCGCGAAGTGACCTCCGGAACGGGTCGCGATCCAGCCGCCGAGCGTCGAGTATTCGAACGACTGCGGGAAGTGACGGAGCGTCAGCCCGTGCCGGCGCAACTGCGCCTCGAGCGCCGGGCCTTCGGTTCCGCCGGCGATCCGCGCGGCTCGCGAGACCGTGTCGACCTCGAGGACGCCGGCCAGATTGCGCATGTCGATGCTGACCGCGCCGCGGTAGCCGTCACCGACGTCGGCCTCGACGCCCCCGACGACGCTCGATCCGCTGCCGTACGGGATCGCTGCGGCACCGACGTCACTGCACCATTCGAGGATCGACACCACGTCGCGCTCGTCACGTGGGAACGCGACCAGGTCCGGCGCGTGATCAAAATCGCGGCGCAACGCGCGGATCAGATCGCGGAGCGACTTCCCGTACGTGTGCGCGGCGCGCTCGTACGGGTCATCGCTGACGAGCTCCGCGAGCGAGGATGGCGCGCGGAGGCGCGAAGGCGTCAACTCGAGTTCGCCGACGGTCGGAGGCTCGTGGACGCGGATCCCGTCGCCGCCGAAGCGTTCGGCGTAGGTCTGGCCGAGTTCGGTCACCTCCGCGGAGCTGAGCCCCTCGTCCTCCCGGCCCCAGCCCCAGAACTTGCGCCTCGCCATCAGGAGACTTGCTGCCTGTACGGCTGTTTCGGCGAGCGGTCGTCGGACAGGGACTTGCGCGAGCGCTTGACCAGCGCCTCGATCGCGTCGGCGAGGTGAACGGGGGCGATGTTGTGGTCGCCGCGGCGGGTGCGGATGTAGTGCGCCTCGAGCAGCACCTCGGCGTGCGTGAATCCCTCGGGCGGCTCGAAGCGGTAGGACGCGAGCTCGATCAGCAGGCCGAGCGGATCCTCGAAGTAGATCGAGTCCATGAAGCCTCGGTCCTTGACGCCGCTGTGGCGGATCTTGCGCTCGTCGAGCCTGTCGACGGCCTGCCTGAAGGTCGCCTGCGAGATGGCGAACGCGAGGTGGTGGACGCAGCCGGGGTCGGTCGGAGTCCGATCGGGATCGAACTGGCGCTCCTCGTTGGTGAACACCGTGATCAGCCGGCCATCGCCGGGATCGAAGTAAAGATGGCTCTCGGATTCGTTGTCGAGGTTGGGCTGCTCGAACACGAACGGCATCCCGAGCACGCCCTCCCAGAAGTCGATCGACGTCTGCCGGTCGGCCCCGACGATCGTTATGTGATGGACACCCTGACTCTGAAGCTTCTGCACAGCCTCACCTCTCGACGAGTTTCGGTTGGTCGTGCGGCCCCGGACTACCGATCTGCATCCTGCCGCCGGCCGCGTTCGTGTGGAGCCGGCGCCATGGCCCCGACGCTAGGCGCCGCGTCGGCGACTGTCAAGGCGCACTTGATTGCGCAAGTGGTGCCCGCGGTTCGCAGCGAGCGGCGATCCGGGCGGTGCCAAACGCGGGCCGCGATGTAGGCTCGCACCCATGGACTTCGGAATCGGATATTTCCCCACGCACGACGCGGTCGGCCCCGGCGCGATCGCCCGCCTCGCGGAGGAGCACGGCTTCTCGTCGCTGTTCTTCGCCGAGCACACCCACATCCCCGCCAGCCGTGACACCCCGTACGCCGGCGGGGGCGAATTGCCGCGCAAGTACTCGCACACCTATGACCTGTTCGTGGCGCTGACCGCCGCGGCGGCGGCCACCTCGAGGCTGCGTGTCGGCAGCGGCATCTGCCTCGTGATCGAGCGCGACCCGATCACGACCGCGAAGGAGGTCGCGTCGGTCGACCACCTTTCAGGCGGGCGCTTCGAGTTCGGGGTCGGCGCCGGCTGGAACCGCGAGGAGATGGCCAACCACGGCACGGACCCGCGCACGAGGATGCGGCTGATGCGCGAGCGCGTCGAGGCGATGAAGGCGATCTGGACCCAGGACGAGGCAAGCTACGACGGCGAATTCGTCAAGTTCGAGCGGATCTGGTCGTGGCCCAAGCCGCTGCAGCGCCCCCATCCGCCGGTGCTCGTCGGCGGCGCGGGGCCGACGGTCCTCGATCGCGTGCTCGCGTTCGGGGACGCGTGGTTTCCGAACCACATGCCCGGGCTCGACCAGCGGGTCGGCGAGCTGCGCTCGCGCGCCGAGCGGCCGATCGACGTCCAGGTCCTGGGGATGCCGCCCGACGCCGGGGCAATTGAGGATATGCACGAGCTCGGTGCCAGCAGCGTGATGCGCTGGATCCCGTCGGGTGGGCTGTCGGTCGTCGAGCCCGAGCTCGAGCGCTGGGAGGCGGCGATCGCCGAGTTCACCGGCGAGGGGTAGGGCGGCTGGGTCGCTTGGAACGTTGCCCGGGATATGACCGGTCTAGGTTCCGAGCCTCGGTTCTGCGATGAAGGCAGCCGAAGCCCGGCGACGGTTTGCGGCCGCCCGCGTTGCGCGGCTCGCGACCGCTGACCGCGCGGGCGTGCCGCACGTCGTGCCCGTCGTCTTCGCCGTCGACGGCGACCGCATCTACATGGTCACCGACGCCAAGCCCAAGCGCACGACCGATCTGCGCCGGCTGCGCAACGTTCGCGAGAACCCGGCCGTGGCGCTGCTCGTCGACCACTACGACGACTCGGACTGGAGTCGACTTTGGTGGGTGCGCGCCGAAGGTCGCGGGCGAGTGGTCGGACCCGAAGAGCCCGAAGCCGTTTATGCGGTCGGGCTGCTCGCGGCGCGCTATCCGCAGCAGCGCGCGACCGGCGCCGTGCTCGCGGTCGACGTAGCGCGCTGGACCGGCTGGGCGGCGGCGGGCTAGCGGGTCGCGTTCGGGCGTTCAGGCGTTGCTCAGGCGTTCAGGCGCCGCCCGGGTCGCCAAGTTCTTCGCGCTCGTCGCGCTGCGCCCACTCGAGCAGCGGTTCGAGCGAGAAGGCGCGGTCGTCGATCTCGGCGTGCAGGTCACCGAGCCGGGCGTAGCGCTCGGGGACGGTCGCGATCGTCAGCTCGCGCGGCTGGACGTCCTCGAGCTCATCCCACGTGATCGGCGTCGAGACCGTCCCCTCGACGACGCCGCGGACCGAGTAGGCGCTGGCGATCGTGTGGTCCCGTGCATTCTGGTTGTAGTCGACGAACGCCTTGTCGGCCGGGCGGTCCTTGCGCCACCAGGTCGTTGTCGCGTCCTCGGGCGCCCGGCGCTCCACCTCCCTGGCGAACGCGAGCGCTGCGCGGCGCACGTCACCGAACCCCCACCGTGGCTCGATCCGCACGTAGATGTGGATTCCCGAGCCGCCCGAGGTCTTCGGCCAACCGACGATGCCGAGTTCGTCGAGCACGTCGTGAGCGACCGTCGCCACGCGGCGCACGGCGTCAAATGGGCACTTCGGCATCGGGTCGATGTCGATCCGCCACTCGTCGGGGCGTTCGACGTCGGCGCGGCGCGAGTTCCAGGGATGAAACTCGACGGTTGACATCTGCACCGCCCAGATCACGCTCGCGAGCTCGGTCACGCACAGCTCGTCGGCGTGGCGCCCGTACCTTGGGAAGGTGACTCGGACGGTCTGCAGCCAGTCCGGCGCCCCTGACGGGATCCGCTTCTGGTGGACCTTGTCACCATCGACGCCGCTCGGAAAGCGGTGCAGCATGCACGGTCGCTCGCGCAGCGCGCGGACGATCCCATCGCCGACGCTCATGTAGTAGCGGGCGAGGTCGAGTTTGGTCTCGCCGCGGGCCGAGAAGTAGACGCGGTCAGGGCTCGAGATGCGCACGGTCCGCTCACCGACCTCGAGCTCCACGGCTTCCCCGGCGCTGGGCGTCATCGGGCCGCTAGCGGGCGCTCACGTAAGTGCGCGCGAGTGGTCACTAGTCGGGCTGCGTGCGGCTCGGCAGTTTGACGACGGTGACGAAGAAGTTGTCGATCTCCTGCACGACCTTGAGGAAGCGGTTGAGGTCGACCGGCTTGGTCACGTAGGCGTTCGCGTGCAGCTCGTAGCTGCGCACGATGTCCGCCTCCGCCTCGGAGGTCGTCAGCACGACGACCGGGATCCACGTCAGCCGCGGGTCCTTGCGGATCTCGGCGAGCAGCTCGCGGCCGTCCATCCGCGGCAGGTTGAGATCGAGCAGGATCAGGTCCGGGAGCGCGCGCTCCGGGTCGCGCAGCTCCTCGAGCGCATAGACGCCGTCGCTCGCAACCCGCAGCTCGTTACGGACCTTGTCGTGCTCGAACGCCTCGCGCACGAGTACCACGTCGCCGGGGTCGTCCTCGACGAGCAGGATCGTGATCGGCTCACCCGCGTTCACGCCACCATCGTGTCAGAGTGTTCCTGCGCGGGGAGCGTGAACCAGATCCGGGTGCCGCCCTTGTACTCGGTGTCGAGCCAGATCCTGCCGCCGTGATACTCGACGATCTTGCGGCACATCGCGAGTCCGATGCCGGTGCCTTCGTAGCGCTCGCGGGTGTGCAGCCGCTGGAAGATCACGAAGATCCGCTCGGCGTATTCGGGCTCGATCCCGATTCCGTTGTCGACGCACGCAAACAACCAGTCGTTCTCGCGCTCGGTGGCGGTGATCCGGACCTCGGGCGCCGCGTCACCGTGGAACTTGATCGCGTTGCCGATCAGGTTCTGAAACACGACCCGGATCAGCGGCGCCTGTACCGACAGCCGCGGTAGGTCATCCACCGCGACCTGGGCGTGGGCGGCGGCGACTGTCTCATCGAGATCGTCGAGCGCCGCCTGCGCGACCGCGTTGAGGTCGACGAGCTCGCGCTGCTGGGGCACCCGGCCGACGCGTGAGAAGGCGAGCAGGTCGTTGATCAGCTGCTGCATGCGCTTCGCGCCGTCGACGGCGAACTCGATGTACTGGTCAGCGCGCTCGTCGAGCTGGCCGCCGTAGCGGTCCTGGAGCATCTGGCAGAAGCTCGTCACCTTGCGCAGCGGCTCCTGAAGGTCGTGTGATGCGACGTAGGCGAACTGCTCCAGCTCGGCGTTGGAGCGCACGAGGTCGCTGGCGGTCTCCCCGAGCTGGACCTGGGCGGCGTGCGAGGCCTCGAGCTCGCGGACCAGACGCCGGCGCATCGCGTCCACGTCACGTCCGAGCTCAGCGATCTCCAGCGGGCCGTCTACGAGCAGCGATCTCGACAGCTCGCCGCCGGCGACTTCGCGCGACGAGCCGGTCAGCTCCTCGAGCGGCTTGGTGACGGTCCGCCTCAGCGTCAGCGCCGCCG
>DATNKY010000222.1:0-3616 GCA_035603155.1 Solirubrobacteraceae bacterium | reverse complement strand
ACCTGGTCAAGCGTTTTGCCGGTGTGCTTGGCGATGATCTCGTCGAGCCGTTTGCGGACGTCGATGATCTCCTTGGCGTGGATCTCGATGTCTGTCGCCTGGCCCTGGAAGCTCGAAGAGACCTGGTGGATCAGGATCTTCGCGTTCGGGAGCGCCATTCGCTTGTGGGCTGCGCCGCCCGCCAACAGCAGGGCGCCCATCGACATTGCGATCCCGACGCAGATCGTCTGCACATCCGGCTTGATGAACTGCATCGTGTCGTAGATCGCGAGGCCCGCGTAAACCGAGCCGCCGGGGCTGTTGATGTAGATCGAGATGTCCTTATCGGGATCCTCGGACTCCAGGTGCAGGAGCTGGGCGACGATCAGATTCGCGATCTGGTCGTCGACCGGCGTGCCGAGAAAGATGATCCGCTCATTGAGCAGACGGCTGTAGATGTCGAACGCCCGCTCTCCGCGAGAGGTTTGTTCGACGACCATCGGTACGAGTGGGCTCATGTTCCTCGCTTGTTTTATGTCCTACGCCGGAATCCTGCCGACTGTAGCAATCGGCCTTCGCCCCGCTCGCAGCCTTTTTTCGAGTGCGGCCGCCAACGGCCGCCCGTGAGCCCGTGCCGCGGCCGGTCCGCAGCCCGCGCTCCGCGGGTCAGCTCGCTCCGGGCGTCCACAGCTCGCCGGCGCCTTCGGCGGTGTGCTCCTGACCGGGCGTCCACAGCTTTTCGCGCGCCTTGGCTTGCTCGACGCTGATCGGCTTCGCCTCGCGAACCAGCAGTTCGACCGCCTGACGATTGGCGACGTCCTCGCGCAGCGCCTCGAGTCGATTCGCCTGGCGCAGCTCGCCGATGAGCTTCTCGGGGTCAGCGCCGTCGCGCTCGGCAGCGGGCCGCAGCGCCTCGATCAGCTCATCGTCCGTCGGCTCAATCTGCTCCGCCTCGACGATCGCGGCCAGCACGGCCTCCCGGCGCAGGGCGCTGGCCGCATCGGGCTCGGCGTCGTGGGCGAGCGACTCCTCGTCCTTGCCGGTGATCTTCAGGTAGGCGTCCTTGGAGATCCCTTGCCGCGAGAGCACGGACATCATCTGCTCGACGATCTCGTGCGCGCGCGAGTGCACGAGCTTGTCGGGCAGCTCGACCTTCGATTCGTCGGTCGCCGCCTGAACGACGGCGGCCTCAAATTCGCGCTCGATCGCCTCAGCGTCGGCCTCGCGCAGGCGTGACTCGATGTCCTCGCGCAGCTCGGCGAGCGTGTCAAAGCCGCCCGCCTCGGAGGCGAACTCGTCATCGAGCTCCGGCAGCCGTTTTGCCTTGACCTCGGAGACCTTGACGTCGAACTGGGCGGCCTTGCCCGCGAGCTGGTTGGGATATTCGTCGGGGAACGTCACCTGCGCCACGCGCTCGTCACCCGCGGCAGCGCCGACCAGCTGTTCCTCGAAACCGGGGATCAGGCGGTTGGAGCCGAGTTCCACGAGCTGGTCGCGGCCCTCGCCGCCCTCGAACGGCTCGCCGTCGACACGCCCGAGGTAGTCGATCACGATGTGATCGCCGTCCTGAGCAGGGCGCTCGACGGTCTCGAGCGTCGCGACGCGGTCGCGCAGCTGCTCGACCTCGGCGTCGACTGCGCTGTCTGAGACCTCCGGCTCGCGCTTGCCAACCTCGAGCCCCTTGTAGGTGCCGAGCTGGGCGCGCGGCCGAACGCCGATCTCGATCGAGAACTCGAGCGGCTCACCCTCGGCCGGCAGGTCGCCGACGTCGAGCTCGGGGTCGCCGATCGGAGCGATCCCGGAGCCGTCGATCGCGTCGACGTACCAGTTGCCCAGCGAACTGCGCAGCGCCTCGTCGAGCACCGCCTCGCGCCCGAGGCGGCGGATCACGACCGTCGGCGGGACCTTGCCCTTGCGAAATCCCGGCACCCGCATCTGGCCCCCGAGCTTTCTGGCAGCCTGCTGGACCCGGCGCTCGACCTCGTCGGCCGGCACTTCCGCCTGCACCCGCACGCGGGACTCGGGCAGCTCGGTTACGTTCGTCTTCAGGGAGGCCATGGTGTGCAGACGATAGCTTGGCTACGTGTTCAGCCGCGTGTCAGCTCGCCTTCTCACCGGACCGATCGCGTTCGCGCTCGGCGGCGTACTCGACATCGGCGCGTTCGCCTACGCGACCGTCCGGGCGCGGATCCAGGGCGCGCGGCGCTGATCGGCGTGCCGGCTGCCGCGGACAGCCAGCGCCGGGTTCGGTAGACCGTCGACTGTTTGCGGTCGACCACTTGATCAGTCGCGGACCAGGCTCTTTAGCTCGCGCAGCACGACCGGCAGCGTGGTCGTGTCGTAGGTACCGGAGGCCTTGACCTCGGCGAGCACGGCCAGCGCCCGTTCGATCGCCGGCTCGTTGTCGGCCCGCCACGCCGCGATCGAGCTCTCACTGTCGACGTCCGGCCCGCCGGACATCAGGGCCTCTCGAGTCAGGGACCGGTGCAGGATGAACAGGTCGTCGCGCAGCGCCGCGCGGGCGAGCGCCTGCCAGCGATCCGCGCGCGGGAGCTCGATGATCTGGTCGCGCAGCCAATCGAGACCGAGCCGCGACCCGAGCGCGAAGTAGACCCCCATCACCTCCGACTGCATGCGCCCCGTCGCGGCGGCGTCCTCGACGATGTCGAACACCGACAGCACCGCCTGCATACTCGCGACCTGCCGCGCGAGCGCGGCGGGAACGCCGGCCTCGCTCAGTGCGCCGAGCCGGCGCCGGAAGGTGTCCGCGTCGGACCCCTCGAGCACGCCCGGCAGTGCCTCCGCGAGCATCCGCGCGGGCTCGAGGAACCGCTCGGTCGTCGCTTCGATGTCGATCGTGTCGCTGTGGGCGCGAACCAGCCAGCGGGTCGCCCGTTCGACCAGCCGCCGGCCCTCGATCAGCATCTCGAGCTGGGTCCGCGCCGCGATCTTGTTGTCGAGCTGCTCGACCGCAGCCCAGAACGCGCGCATCTCGAACACCTCGCGCGCGACCGCGAAGGCCCGCGCCAGCTGCGACGTCGTCGCGCCGGTCTCCTCCGCGAGCCGGAACGCGAACGTGGTGCCGGCGCGGTCGACGAGCTGGCTGGCGACGACGGTCGAGATGATCTCGCGGCGGAGCCGGTGGACTCGCATCTGCGCTCCGTAGCGCTCGCCAAGCGGGTCCGGGAAGTAGCGCTCGAGATCTCCGAACAGGTACGGGTCCTCGGGCAGGTTGGAATCGAGTAGCGCCTCGTACAGGCGGATCTTGCAGTAGGCGATCAGCGTCGCCAGCTCGGGCGCGACGAGTCCGCGCCCGTTCGCCCTGCGCTCGGCGATCACCCGGGCGTTGGGCAGTGCCTCGAGCTCGCGGTCGAGCCCCGTGGTCTGCTCGAGCTGCGAGATCAGCCGAGCGTGCACCACGAGCATCTGGGGCGCCTGTGCGAGCGCGAGGCTGATCGCCTGGGTCTGCGTATAGCTCGCGTACAGCACGCGCTCGGCGACGTCGTCGGTCATCTCGACCAGCAGGGCGTTGCGCTCGTCGCCGGTGATCAGCCCGTCGGCGATCGCGCTGCCAAGCAGAATCTTGATGTTGACCTCGTGGTCTGAGGTGTTGACGCCGGCGACGTTGTCGATCGCG
>DATNKY010000357.1:0-2559 GCA_035603155.1 Solirubrobacteraceae bacterium | reverse complement strand
CGAGCCCCTCGAGGAATTCCGGCGTCCGCTCACGCTGCGTGGCCGCCATCACCTCCACCAGCGCGGCCGCGTCCGGCGCCGACCCGCCCCCGTCCAGCAATGCCAGCGCCCGCGCGATCAGGATCCCGCCGGCCGACGGCGGCGGGTTCGTCATCACATCTCGCCCCCGGTAGCCCACGCGGATCGGCTCACGGTCGACGACCTCGTACGCGCGGAGGTCGGCTCGTGTCAGGAGCCCACCACGATCGGTCACCCAGTCGCTGATCGCGGCGCCGATGTCCCCGTCGTAGAAGGGACCGGCTCCCTCGGCCCCGAGCCGGAGCAGCGACTGCGCGAGCTCGGGCTGGCGCAGCTCGTCACCCGCCCTGAGCAGCTTTCCGCCCGGGGCGAACAGCGCCGCGCACTCGGGCGTCGAGGTGACGATCCCCTCGAGGATCTCGACGATGTAAGCCTGCTGGTCGTTGAGCGCAACCCCGTCGCGGGCGAGCGTCGCGGCCGGCCCGGTGAGCCGGTCAAGCGGCAGTCGCGCAAACCGCCGCGCGGCCTCGTCGACGCCCGCGGCGATCCCATAGCAACCCACCGACGCCGCACCGATGTGGAACTCCTGCAGCGCGTCACCGAATGAGACCGCGATCGGGATCAGGCTGGCCCGCGCGCCGGGGTCGGCGCCGCGTCCCGGCGCCTCGACGAAGAAGTCGAGCAGCGTGGGCTCGCGGTCGGGTGCCACGACCAGCATGTGGCCCCCGGCGCCGAAACCGCTCAGCAGCGGCTCGCACGCGAACGACGCGAGGATCGCCGCCAGCGCCGCATCGACCGCGTTGCCCCCGTCACGGAGGGCCTGTGCCCCGGTCGCGGCGCTGACCGGGTGTCCCGCCGCGACGACGCCGAGCTGCCGCCTGGCGCTTACCCCGCTCACCGGGTTCGCCCGGGCGTCGCGCGCGCATGCAGGATGCGACAAATCCGGGTCCGCCTCGGGGGTTTGTCACCAGCTGCACGCATGCGCCTCAGTTTGCGACAACTCCACGCGGAGCGCGCGGATTTGTCGCACGGCGCATGTCGAGGCGTAGCGAGTGCCCCACCAGGGGCGCCGCGCAAGCAGCCCCTAGCGCCTCGGCATGAACTCCGGGACGTCCAGCTCGCGAGCCGGCCGGTCACGGATCCGGCTCACGCGCGGCTCGCCCTTAGGCTCGCGCAACTGCCGTCCGATCGGCTCCTCGCGCTGCAGGCGAGCGGCGAACGACTGCTCGTCGCGGCGTCGCCGGGGGGGCTCCCCGTAGCCCGTCGCGACGACCGTCACCCAGACCTGGTCTTCGAGCCTCTCGTCGACCATCGCCCCGAAGATGATGTTCGCGTCGGGGTGGGCGGCCTCGGCCACGGCCTTGGCGGCCTCATTGACCTCCCATAGCGAGACGTCGTTGCCGCCGGTGATCGACAGCAGGATCGAACGGGCGCCGTCCATGCTGGTCTCCAGCAGCGGTGACGCGACCGCCTGCTCGGCGGCGTCGACGGCGCGCCGCTCGCCGGTCCCCATGCCGATCCCGAGCAGCGCGTTGCCGGCGTCGGACATGATCGTCCGCACGTCGGCGAAGTCGAGGTTGATCAGGCCCGGCAGCGTCACCAGGTCCGAGATCCCCTGGACGCCCTGACGCAAAACGTCGTCGGCGACCCGGAACGCCTCGAGCATCGAGACGCCGCGGTCGAGCACCGACAGCAGCCGGTTGTTGGGGACGACGATCAGCGTGTCGACCTCCTCGCTGAGCGCTTCGATCCCGGCCTCGGCCTGGTCACGTCGGCGCGACCCCTCGAAGCCGAACGGGCGCGTAACGATCCCGACCGTCAGCGCGCCGAGCTCGCGCGCGATCTGCGCGACGACCGGCGCAGCGCCGGTCCCGGTCCCGCCACCGGCACCAGCGGCGATGAAGACCATGTCCGAACCGCGCAGCAGCGCCTTGATCTGGTCATGCTGGGCCTGGGCCGCGCGACGGCCAAGGTCGGGGTCGGATCCCGAGCCGAGCCCGCGCGTGAGCCCGTCTCCGATGTGAAGCGTTGTATGAGCCGCGGACTGCTGCAGCGACTGCAGGTCGGTGTTGATCGCGAGGAACTCCACCCCGGCGACCTCGGCCTCGACCATCCGGTTGACGGCGTTGACACCGCCGCCGCCGACGCCGACCACGCGCAGGACCGGCCCGCTCGTAGCGCCGCCGTCGGCTATCTCGACGACCCGCTCGGGCCGTGCATAGACATCGGACCCGGCCTCGGCGGCATATGTCCGCGGACGTCGCTCGGCCGGAGTGTCGAGCACGTTCTCGGGGATGTCAGTCGCGAATGCCTTGTGGAGACGCTCCTGCGCCGAGGCGATATGGCGCTCGGGCTCGTCGGCGACCGGCGGGACATGCGCCTCGAACGACGGATGAAACGCGCGACGGCGCGAGGGCGCCTCGGCGGCGTGCGGCTCGCTCGCGACCGGGTCGGGCACGACCGGCTCGGGCGCAGCGGCCTCGGGCACCACCGGGTCGGGCGCGGCGGGTGCCGGCGCAGCGGGCGCCGGAGACTCGGGAG
>DATNKY010000199.1:0-2087 GCA_035603155.1 Solirubrobacteraceae bacterium | reverse complement strand
GGCCCAGAGCAGGAGTCGGTGCGCCGGCGCCGAGCATCCGCGTGACCGGGCTGTTGACCCACCTGCGACGGTCATCGCCTCTCCGAGCCTCCGCGACAAACAGTCGGCTCACTCGCGTTTGTTCGGTCAGTCGGGTGCGATGAGTCGTGAGACCGCGTCGATGACGGCGACTCTTCTTGTCGTGCGGTCGGGGGCTGTCGTGGCGCTGAACTCTGGGTTCAGTGTTGCCCAGGCGCTGGCGATCGATTGGACGAGGACGAGGATTGCGGTTGCGTCCCATCGATCCGTCAATTTGCCTTCGCTTTGAGCTTGGCGCAGCTTTTCCAGCCGGGTCTGGTTCGCGGCGATCACGGCAGGGAGTCCCGGGCCGTTGGAGCGCTCGAGGCGGTACCAGGAGGCCAGTCGGATGACGGCTGGGTCGTCTTCGAAGATGTCGAATAGGCGTCCGGCGTAGTCGGGGAGGTCGGTGCCGTCGAAGTTGACGCGGTCCAGGTGGGCCTGGACGTGCGCGGCGAAGGCCGCGTCGAACAGTGCGTCCTTGCTGTCGAAGTAGGCGTAGATCAGCGCTTTGTTGCATCGGGCGGCGGCCGCGATCCGCTCGACCCTGCCGCCGGCGATGCCGTACTCGGCGAACTCGTCGCGCGCCGCGTCGAGGAGCCGCTGCTTGGTGCGTGCTGCGTTCCGGGTCCGTTCGGGTGGGCTATCGCTCGCCACCGGGCTGATTCTATCTATCTAACCGGTTATTGACATGGTGGCCCGGATCTGAAAGGGTCCATATATAACCGGTTGTTTAATTAGATCGGAGATGTCTGATGAGCAGAACATGGTTGATCACGGGCAGCTCGCGGGGGTTCGGGCTCGAGCTAACGCGAGCGGTTCTGGAGCGCGGTGACCGGGTGCTGGTGACCGCCCGGCGCCCTGAGCAGCTGACCGATCTGCTCGCCGGGTTCGGCGATCGGGGTCGGGCGGCAGCGCTCGATGTCACCGATCCCGTGGCCGCGCGGGCGGCGGTACAGGCGGCTGTCGACGCGTTCGGGGCACTCGACGTGGTCGTCAATAACGCCGGCTACGCGAACAGCGCCGCGATCGAGGAGATGGATGAGGACGACTTCCGCGCCCAAATCGAGGCGAACTTTTTCGGGGTGGTGAATGTCACGCGAGCGGCGCTACCGGTGCTCCGCGGGCAACGCTCCGGCACGTTCGTCCAATTCTCGTCCGTTGGCGGGCGCGTCGGCGGCACCCCCGGGATGGGTGCCTACCAGGCGGCCAAGTTTGCGGTGGAGGGGTTTTCCGAGGTGTTGGCCAACGAGGTCAAGCCGTTCGGCGTGAAAGTCATAATCGTCGAGCCCGGCGCGTTCCGCACCGACTGGCAGGGATCCTCGATGCGGCTGCACGAGGTCGGCGCGGACTACGAGCCGAGCGTCGGGGAGATCAACCGCATGCGGGAACGGACCAACGGAACGCAGCCCGGGGATCCGGCGCGAGCCGCGCGGATCATCGTCGAGGTCGTCGGATCTGACGACCCGCCGCGCCGGCTATTGCTCGGAGCGGGCGCCGTCGCTCAAGCACGGGACGCCGCAACGCAGCGCGCGGCCGAGCTCGAGCAGTGGGCGGACCTCAGCGCGACCGCGGACTTTCCGCAGCAGAGCGCGTCAGCGGCATAGGCGCCGACCGACAGGCCGGCTCTCACCGTCAACACTGACTGAATCAAAGGTAGCTCACATGGACAGATCGACATGGCTCATCACCGGCGCATCGAGCGGGCTCGGGTACGCGCTCGCGGAGTATGTCCTTGAACAGGGAGATCAGGTCGTGGCCGCAGCACGGACGCTGGAGCCAATGGCAGCTCTGACGGAGCGCTACCCGGACGCGGGCCTCGCGCTCACGCTCGACGTCACCGATCCGCAGCAACGAGCCGACGCCATCAGTCAGGCCGAGGCACGCTTCGGCGCGATCGACATTCTGGTCAACAACGCCGGTATCGACTGCATCGGCGCGATCGAGGAGCAAGAGGAAAAGGACTACCGCGCTCCTGCGACAGGTGCTTCCCGGCATGTGCGCCCGCGGCCGCGGCACGAGTATCAATA
>DATNKY010000401.1:0-9764 GCA_035603155.1 Solirubrobacteraceae bacterium | reverse complement strand
GAGCTCGGCGGTCGAGACGCCCGCCTCGGCCGCCAGCGCCTCGGCCGTCACCTCCGAATAGGGATGCCGGCGCAGGAGGCGGTCCGTTGCGGCGAGAATCTCCCGTCTCGTGCTGAGACGATCCCCTGGGTCGCGAGGGCGGCGGCCGACCGAGTTCACGTGCAGATGATACTCCTCAAAAGGCCGTTTCATGGTGTGTTGGGCGCGCGATAAGAAATTTGATCCGGATGCCGGGGCGCCGGTGTCACGGCGCCGGCACGGGCGCCGCCGTCTGGCGGTGGGCGCGGCCGCGATCGTGTCGCTGGTCAGCGCCGGACCTGCGCTTGCCGCCGCGCCACCGGCCCCAGCCGCCGGACCTGACCGCGACCACGCAGCGCCGAGGCCGACGATCTCCCCGCTTCCGGGCACCCCGGATGCCTCGCCCGACACGCAGATCAGCATTCTCGGCGTGGCGCCTCGGAGCATCGTCTCCGTCCAGGTGACCGGCTCGATCAGCGGCGCCGATCCCGGCCGGCTGCGGCCCTATAGCGCCGAGCGCGGCGCCAGCTTCGTGCTGCGCCGACCGTTGATGCAGGGCGACCGCGTCTCGGTGCTCGTCCGCCTCCGCGCCGCCCGGGCGGTCAGATCGCGGTTCACGGTCGCGCGCCTGGCGCCGATCCCGCCGGTGATCAACGCGCTCGCGGAGCAGCCGGACAAGCTCGACCATTTCACCTCCGAGCCGTCCCTGCTGGCGCCGAGGATCACCGTTCGCCGAGGCGCCTCGGGTGGCGGCGGGGACATCTTCCTGACGCCGCTGCCGTCACCGATCGTCCACCCCGAGAGCAACAATGAACTGACGGTCAACCCCGTCGGCCCGGGAGGGCCGATGATCATCAACCGCCGCGGCCAGCTGGTCTGGTTTCACCAGCTCGCGCCGCCGCTGGTCGCGACCGACTTCAGGCCGCAGCGGTTGCACGGCCGCGAGGTGCTGACCTGGTGGCAGGGAGCGGTCACGATCACCGCCTTCGGGCTGGGCGAGGGCGTGATCGCCGACACCCGCTACAGGGCGATCCGCACCGTCAAGGCCGGGAACGGCTATCAGATGGACCTGCACGAGTTCCTGCTGCGACCCCGCGGCGAGGCGCTCTTCACGGTCGAGTCACCGGTACTCGTGCACGTGGCCGGCAGCGCGCCCGGAACGCTCACGCCGCTGCTTGACTCGATCGTGCAGCAGGTCGACCTTCGAACGGGGCTGGTGATGTGGGAGTGGCACGCATACGGTCACATCCCACTCGAGGACTCCTACGCGACGCCCTCCAACAATCTCAGCTTCGACGCATACCACCTGAACTCGATCCAGGTCCTGTCCGGCGACCGGATGCTCTTGTCCGCGCGCGACACGTCGGCGGTGTACGAGCTCGACCAGCGGACCGGCCGGATCCTGTGGACGCTGGGCGGCAAGGCGAGCACCTTCCGGCTCGCGCACGGGGCGCGGTTCTACTTCCAGCACGACGCGACCCTGCTCGCGCACGACCGGGTCAGCCTGTTCGACGACGGCGCCGGGCCACCGGCGTTCGAGCCCGAATCGCGCGGGCTGATCCTGGCGCTCAACATGCGCCACCACGTCGCCCGCGTGGCGCGCCAGTTCGTGCGCCCCGGCCACGACACGAGCGCCGAGAGCGAGGGTGACGTCCAGCAGCTCGCCGACGGCAACGTGCTGGTCGGCTTCGGCGCGTCACCGTTCTTCTCCGAGTTCTCCGCCTCCGGCCGGCTGCGCTTCGACGCCGCGCTGCCGACCGATGACGGGAGCTACCGCGAGTACCTGTTCCCGTGGAACGCGACGCCCAGGACCCGGCCGGTCGCTGTCGCGCGCCGCACGCCCGGGGGCGGCACGACGATCGACGTGAGCTGGAACGGTTCGACGAGCGTCGCGCGGTGGAAGGTGCTCGCGAGGCGTGGTGCGGCGCTCGTACCGGTGATGACGGCTGCGGACCGTGGGTTCGAGACCCGGATCACCGTCCACAGCTCGGCCGGCAGCTTCGTCGTCCGCGCGCTCGGCAAGCGGGGGAGAGTGCTCGGGCAGTCGGTCGCACTGAACGTCGCGCCGAGCGCGCCGAGCTAGCCGTCGAGGCGGCGGACGTCGTAGCCGGCGGCGCCGAGCGCCCGCACGATCTCCTCGCTGTGCTGTGCCCCGCGCGTCTCGAGCGCGATCTCGACCCCCGTCTCGCGCACGTGCAGCGGCACAGCTTCGCGGACGTGATCGGCGTGCACGACGTTGCCGCCGCGCTCGGCGATCGTCGTCAGCAGAGCCGCGAGTCCGCCCGGACGGTCGGAGATCGTCGTGAACAGCCGCAGCCGCCGCCCTTGGGTCGTCTCGTGTCGATGGGCGATCGCCGCGAGCAGCCCCGCGTCGACGTTGCCACCGGACAGCACGATCACCGTCCGCCCGCGCGGCGCCGGAGTCACGTGACCCGCCAACAGCGCAGCCACGCCGACGGCGCCGCCGCCCTCGACCACCAGCTTCGAGCGCTCCATCAGCCACACCATCGCGTCGGCGATCTCGTCCTCGGAGACGACGACGAGGTCGTCGACCCACCGCTGTACCAGCGGCAGGGTCAGCTCCCCAGGCCGCTTGATCGCGATCCCGTCGGCGATCGTCGCGCGCGCCTGGAACGTGACCGGGGTGCTCGTCGCCAGCGACTCCGGAAACGGCGCGCACGCATCGACCTGGACCCCGATCACGCGCGCCGACGGATGAGCTGACTTGACGACGCCCGCGATCCCCGAGATCAGCCCGCCGCCGCCGACCGGGACCACCACCGCCTCGAGGTCTGGAACGTCCTCGAGCAGCTCGAGGCCGAGCGTCGCCTGGCCGAGGATCACGTCGGGATCGTCGAACGGGTGCACGAATCCGGCACCGGTCTCGGCGGCTCGCTCGCGCGCAGCCGCGACGCACGCATCGACGCTCTCGCCGCCGAGGTTGACCTTGCCGCCGAACGCCTGCACCGCGGCGACCTTGGCGACCGGCGCCTCATCCGGCATGAACACCTCGCACGGGATCCCGCGCTCGCGGGCCGCATAGGCGAGTGACTGGCCGTGGTTGCCGGCGCTCCCCGCGACGACGCCGGGGGTGGGGCCGAGCTGCGAGATCTTGTGCATCGCGCCGCGCAGCTTGAACGAACCCGTGCGTTGCAGGCTCTCGGCCTTGAGCACGATCTGCCCGCCGCAACCGTCGGACAAGCTGCGCGAGGTCAGCAGCGGAGTGTGGCGAGCGATCGTCGACACGATCTGCCTTGCCGCGCGGGCGTCGCCGCGCTCGATCCGCCGAGCGACGGCGTCGGCCCCCCGCGTGTCCGCTCCACTGCTCACCGCGGCCTCCGAGCACGTGACGAACCGGTTCCGCGAGTCGACGTCGCACCCAGATTCACGGCTGCACGGAGGCTTGAAACCACAGCTTCGAGGGCTTGGCGCACCATTGACCGAATGTTAGACTCCTAGCCGATGACTCATATATCAGTTGCGTGCAGTGCCAGGCTGCAGGCAGCGTCGCGCGACAGGGGCAGCCGACCGGCTGGAGGAGAGTCGTGGCCGACATCGAGGTGACGCAGCGGCCATCGCGTGAGCTGCTCGCCGATCGCGCGTATTCCGAGCTCCGCGACCGGATTGTCACGCTCAGGATCGCCCCGGGGGCGCCGATCGACGAGGACGCGCTCGGCGGCGAGCTCGAGATCGGGCGAACCCCGGTCCGCGAGGCGATCAAGCGGCTCGCGCTCGAGAACCTGGTGACGGTCTTCCCCCGCCGCGGGACCTTTGCCTCGGAGATCAACATCACCGATCTGGCGGACATCTCCGATGTGCGCACCCAGCTCGAGGGTCATGCCGCCTACCGCGCCACGCAGAGGATCACGCCGGCCCAGCAGGAGGAGCTCGAGGTGCTGCTCGACGAGCTCGCCGACAGCCAGGGCAGTGACGACGTCGACGCGCTGATGTCGCTCGACGCACGCGTGCACCGGTTCGTGCACCGCTGCGCCGGCAACCCGTACCTCGAGGAGACGCTCGGGCGCTACTTGAACCTCTCATTGCGGATCTGGTACCTCGTCGTCGACCGGCTCCCACACCTGTTCGCCCGGGTCCACGAGCACGAGGAGCTCCTGCGCGCAATCGCCGAGACGGACCCCGACCGCGCCCGGGCGGTGATGGTCGAGCACATCGAGACGTTCGAGCGCGAGATCCGGTCGGTCCTGTGACGCACTACTCGGGCTCGTAGCCCAGCCTGACCGAGATCTCGTCCGCCTGCTCGGCGGTCAGCCGGCCCAGCACCGTCAGCCGTTGCGGGGCGAGCCGCAGCGTCGCGCCCGAGACGCACAGCACCCCGATGACCGCGCCGCCGCGGTCGCGGATCGGCGCCGCGACGGCCGACAGCCCGACCTCGAGCTCGTCGGCGAGCGTCGCGTACCCGCGCTCTCTAACCGTCACCAGCTCAGCCTCGAGCCGCTCGCGATCGGTGATTGTCAACGGCGTCAGTGCCTCGAGGCCGCCGTCGGGCAGCGCGGCGGCACCGAACGCGAGCAGCACCTTGCCGGCCGCGGTGCAGTGCAGGCCGAGCGGCCGCCCGATCCAGTTGGTGACGCCGAGCAGATGCGAGCCGTCCGCCTGTGCGATCGCCTCGGTTCCGCCTGGACGCCCCACGATCAGGTTGGTCGTCTCGCCACTCTCCTTCGCCAGGCGCCGCATGCTCTGACCCGCCACCTCGATCAGGTCGGCGACGCCACGGTCAGAGCGAGCGAAGCGCAGCGCCACCGGACCGGGGCGGACGCTGGTCCGCTCGCCGTCGAGCGTGACGAGGCCGTGTTGCTCGAGCACCGCGAGCAGCCGCGCGAGCTGGTCGTCGTCGCCATCGCTCTCTGCCTCGAGCTCGGCGAGTGACCGCGGCGAGCGCTCGAGGACCGCTGCGACGAGTCGCGCGACCCGGTCGGCGACCCCGTGACTCACTGAGAGCGGCGGTCGGGCGTGATGACGATCGTCTGGAGCTCCGTGAACGACTGCATCACGTGTGCGCCGCCGACCTTTCCGATCCCGCTGTCGGTCCCCGCACGGCCGCCGAACGGAAGGTGGCTCTCCCAGTAGTTGCTGGACTCGTTGATGTTGACCCAGCCGGTTCGCACGTTGTCGGCGAACTTCAGCCCACGTGCGATGTCGGCCGTGAAGATCGCCGCCAGCAGGCCATACGGCGACTCGTTGGCGAGCCTGATCGCGTCATCGAGCGAGTCGATCGAGACCACCGGCGCGACCGGTCCGAACGTCTCCTCGGTGGAGACCCGCGCATCGGCCGGCACGCCCGAGAGGACCGTCGGCTCCCAGTAGAGACGGGTCGGAAAGCCACCGCTGCGGGCGCCGCCGGTGACCACGCTCGCCCCGCGCTCCACCGCGTCGCCGACGTGTTCGTCCATCTTGACCGCGACCGGTTCGTTGTTGAGCGGACCCATCGTCGTCTGCTCGTCGAACGGGTCGCCGAGCACGATCCGCTCGGTGACCGCGCGCGCGAGGCCTTCGACGTACCGGTCGTACACCTCGCGATGCACCAGCACCCGCTCGCCGGCCGTGCAGCTCTGGCCCGCACACAGAAAACAGGCGGTCAGCGTAGCCTCGACCGCGGCCTCGACGTCGCCGTCGTCGAGCACCACGACAGGGCCGTTGCCACCCATCTCGAGCACCACCGCCTTGCCCGCGGCGGCCTGGGCGACCAGCCTGCCGGTGGCCGTCGAGCCGATGAACGCGACGCCGTCGGTGCCCGGGTTGCGGGCGACCTCATCGCCGACCACCGGCCCAGGCCCGGTCACGAGGTTGAACACCCCCGGCGGCAGATCGGCGTCGACGATGCACTCGGCGAGCGCGACGGCGCAGACCGCGGTGGAGGGCGCCGGCGTCCATACGACGGCATTGCCGCAGGCGAGGGCCGGCGCGACCAGCTCGGCGGGCATCGTGTAAGGCCAGTTCCAGGGGCTGATCACGCCGACGACGCCGCGTGCCCGGCGCGTCAGCAGCACGCGTTTGCCCGGCGAGAACGAGTTCGGCAGCTCGCCGCCGAGTCGCTTGGCGTCCTCGGCGGCCATCCGCCAGTACTCGATCAGCTCATCGACCTCATCGAACGCCTCCGCCTGCATCGGCTTGCCCTGGTCGAGCGTCAAGGTCCGCGCGAGCTCGTCGCGGCGCGCTTCGATCAGGTCACCGACCGCGTGCATCTTGGCCGCACGCTCGAACGCCGTGAGCGCGGCCCAGCCATCGGCCGCGGCGCGCGCGGCGTCGATCGCGGCGCGCGCATCATCTCGGTCGCCTTGAGGTATCGATGCGATCCGCTCGCCCGTGGCCGGGCTCGTCGCATCGAACGTCTCGCCGGTCGAGCTCGGTTGCCACTGGCCTGCGATGAACATCTGTTGCGCGGTTGATGTAGCCATCGGCTCGCCTCCCGCCCTGACGCGTCAGTCGCCGCCCCGGAGCGCTCGTTGACACATTTCGACAACTGATATATAACAGCCGGATCAGGATTGGGTCAATCCTTTCGGAACGCCGCCGGGCTCTGGCGGAGAGGGTTATCGAGCAACGCGATCCCGCGCGTGAATGGCGCGGGCGGGGAGGTTGATTGATGGCAACCGCAGAGGCACCGCAAGGCGCCACGTCTGGTGACAGCCAAGAACTGGCGGGGTTCGGCTACAAGCAAGAGCTCGACCGCTCGCTTGGCAGCTTCTCGTCGTTCGCCGCCGGGTTCAGCTACATCTCGATCCTGACGGGCGTCACGGCGCTGTTCGGGTTCGGTTACCTGAACGCGGGCCCGGGAGTCTGGTGGACGTGGCCCGTGGTCGTGGGCGGCCAGATCCTGGTCGCGCTGTGCTTCATGGAGCTCGCCGCCCAGTATCCGATCGCCGGGTCGGTCTATCAATGGTCCAAGCAGCTCGGCGCCGGGTTCGGCTCGTGGATGACCGGTTGGATCTACATCGTCGGCGCGATCGTGACGATCGCCGCGGTGGCGGTCGACTGGCAGGTGGTGCTGCCGCAGATCACAACGTCGTTCCAGTTCTTCGGAAACGCTGCCGACGCCGGCACCTATCTGACCAAGGCCGGAGCACAGAACGCACTGCTGCTCGGAGCGATCCTGATCGCGATCACCACGACGATCAACATGCTCGGCGTCAAGCTGATGTCGCGGATCAACAACGTCGGCGTCGCCGCCGAGTTGATCGGCTCGACGGTGCTGATCATTCTGCTGCTGTTCCACCTTCACCAGGGACCGCAGGTCATCTTCCACTCCAACGGCTACGGCGCCGGCCACAAGTGGGGCTACTTCGGCGCACTGCTAATCGGCGGACTCCTGAGCGCCTATGTGATGTACGGGTTCGATACCGCTGGCACGCTCGCCGAAGAGACCAACAACCCGCGCAAGCACGCGCCGCCGGCGATCATCCGCGCGATCGCCGCGGCCGCGATCATCGGCGGGCTCGTGATCCTGCTCGGGATCCTGTCCAACAAGAACATCGCCGACAAGAACATCGGGATCCTCGGCCTCCCGTACGTGATCAAGAACGCGTTCGGCAGCACGACCGGGAACGTGTTCCTCGCGGACACGGTGCTCGCGATCTTCGTCTGCTGCCTGGCGGTTCAGACCGCGACGATCAGAATGCTGTTCTCGATGGCGCGCGACAGCCGGCTGCCGTTCGGCTCGCAGATCGCCCGCGTCTCGGGCCGCCGCAAGGTGCCGATCGTGCCGGCGCTCGTAACCGGAGTCCTCGCGCTGGTGTTGCTGGTGATCAACGTCGGCAACCAGAGCGCGTTTCTCGTGATCACCTCGATCGCGATCATCATGTTCTACCTCGCGTACCTTGGGGTGACAGTGCCGATGCTCGCTCGGCGTCTGCGAGGCACATGGCCCACGCCCGACCACGGGCCGTTCTTCTCGCTCGGACGCTGGGGACTGCCGGTCAACATCGCCGCGGTGGCGTACGGCAGCCTCGTGGCGGTCAACATCGCCTGGCCGCGCAATTCCGTCTACAACGCGGTCGGCACCCCACACTGGTACTGGCAGTGGTCGCCGGTCCTGTTCATCGGAATCGTCGTCATCATCGGCACGCTGTACTACTTCCTGGTGCAGGCGAAGAAGGGGCCGGAGGTGCTCGCAGAGCACCGAGCCAGCATCCCGGAGCCGCCGTCGCCCGCGCCGACCGGCGATGCGGTGCCATGATCGACGGGGAGGCGCACGTCGGGACCGCCTGAGAGGGCGGTGAGCGCCGAGGGGGCGCTCAACATAACCCGCTTCCTGCGGGCCTATTCGCCGTTCTCATCGCTGCCCGAGAGCGAGGTGCAGCGGGTGGCGCACGCCGCGGAGCTCGAGGTGGTGCCCGCAGGAACGATCTTCTTCTCCCAGGGCGAGGGTCCGGTCCAGTACCTGCGCGTGGTCCGCCGCGGCGCCGTCGAGATCGTCGGCGAGGGCCGCGTGCTCGATCTGCTGGGCGAAGGCGAGCTGTTCGGCCAGGCGTCGATGCTGTCGGGCTTCCCGCCCGGCTTCGAGGCCCGCGCCGCCGAGGAGACGGTCTGCTATCGAATCCCAGCGCGGGTCGCCGAGGAACTGCTCGGCGCGCCCGCCGGTCTGCGGTTCGTCGCCCGCTCGCTGCTCGAGCCGCCGACCGATCTTCACCTGGTCGCGCGCCAGCCGGCGCGAAACCTCGCCGATCAGCCTGTCGGGACGCTGCTGCGCAACCGGCACGTGATCTGCGCGCCGGAAACGCCGATCAAGGAGGCCGCGCGGCAGATGACCGCGGCGCAGGCGACGTGCGCGCTCGTCGACCTCGGCGGCGACCGGGTCGGGATCGTCACCGATCGAGACTTGAGGACCAGGGTCGTGGCGAGCGGCATGCCGCCCGAGACGCCGGTCTCGGCGGTGATGTCGGCGCCGGCCTACGCGGCGACCGCTGACCGGCGCGCCGGCGACATCCTGATCGAGATGCTCGACCGCGGTCTGCGCCACTTCCCGGTGCTGTCGGCGACCGGGACGATCCTCGGAGTGATTGAGGACGTCGACCTGGTCGAGCTGCGGACGCGCTCGTCGTTCTATCTGCGCCAGCGGATCTCGGCCTCGCGGAGCGTCAGCGAGCTGGTGACCGTCGGCGCCGAACTGCGACCGATGATCTGCTCGTTGGTCGACGCGCGGGTCGCGGCCGCCAACGCGATGGCGGTCTATTCGGTCTCGGTCGATGCGCTCACACGCCGGATGCTCGAACTCGAGCTCGAGCGCCTCGGCGATCCCGGCGTCGAATTCGCCTGGCTCGCGCTTGGAAGCCTCGCTCGGCGCGAGGCGGTCCCGAGCTCCGACGTGGACAGCGCGATCGTCTGGTTCGGCGAGCCCGACGAGGCGCGGGCGAAGGCGCCGCTGCTCGAGCTCGGGCACGCCGTGACGGCCGGCCTTGAGCGGTGCGGGCTGCGCCCCGACGAGAATGGGGCGAGCGCGTCCGATCCGCTGTTCGTGCGTTCGCTGGACTCCTGGCAGCGAGTCGCGCGCAGCTGGATCGACGAGCCGACGCAGGACAAGGCGCTGATCCTCTCTTCGGTGCTGGTCGACAGTCGCCCGGTGTGGGGCGTGCACACGGGCACTCCGGTCGCGGATACGTTCAGGCTGGCGGAGAGGTCGCCGACGCTGTTGCGGATGCTGGCTCGGTTCGCGGTCTCCCACCGGCCGCCGACCGGGTTTCTCCGCGGGCTGGTGGTCGAGCACAGCGGCGAGCGTCGCGGACGCCTCG
>DATNKY010000064.1:0-6445 GCA_035603155.1 Solirubrobacteraceae bacterium | reverse complement strand
TGCCGAAGATCGCATCGAGCCACTCGGGCTCCATGGACATCGTCAGGACGATCACCGCGACGCCGTCGAGTGCGGCCCGGATCTGCCCCACCAATTCGATCGCGTGCTCGGACCGGTCCATGTCATCCACCAGAACGACGTCCGGTCGTGCTTCGACGATCGTCTGGACCTGTCCGGTCCGGCCGTTCACGTGCCCCAGCAGGTCGAACTCGCCGCTCTTGCGCAAACCGATCGCGATCGCCTCGACGATCAGTGAGTTGTCCGCCACGACGACGAGCCGCTTCTTGCGGCGATCCGCCCCCTCGACCCGCATGCTCACCAGGTCCTCTCGTGTTGTGATTGGCCCACCGCGCTCAGTGCGGCGGACACCTTCAGTGCAGTCGGATCTCCGCGGGCTTGCCCTCTTCGGGCCACTTCGATCGTCTTACGCAAGTACAACGTAATCGCGGGCCCAGATCTTGTGCTGGACGAAGGGCTAGGTCCCGGCCCGGTCCCGGGACCGGGATTCAGACGGTCTTGACATCCTGGCCTAGCGCTGAGCCCCCATCGCGGTGCATGCTGCACTCGATGAGCTCCGTCATACCGATCGACCCCAATCGCACATCCGAGGAACGGCCCGTGAAAATCGGCGCCACCCCGCCGTCGTTCGGAGTCGATGACCTGACCGCGGCGGTGGATGAGCACACGCGCAAGCTGCTGGCCCGCGGCCGACTCGAGCACCGCGGGTGGTTGGTTCCCCGGAGCCTGCTCGCCGCGGACCTCGCCGGGCTCACGCTCGCGTACCTGATCGCGACCTTGTTCTGGGGCCGAGCCGGCGCGTTCGGCTCGATCCGCGAAATCGTCGTGTTCCTGTTCACGCTCCCGTGCTGGGTGATCGTGGCCAAGCTCCAGGGCCTCTACCGCTCAGACCAGGAGCACGCCGACCACTCGACGTCCGATGACGTGGTCGGCGTTTTCCACCTCGTCACGATCGGGGTCTGGTTCCTGGTCGTCGCCGGCCGGTTGGCCGGACGGCCGAGCACGAGCATCTACGCGCTGATCACCTTCTGGTTCTTGGCCATCTGCATCCTGCCGTTGACGCGAACCGTCGCGCGCCGGCTGTGCAAGCGGTCGCCGGCCTACGAGCAGAACACCCTGATCGTCGGCGCCGGAGAGGTCGGACAGCTGATCGCGCGCAAGCTGGTCAAGCATCCTGAGTATGGGGTCAACGTCGTCGGCTTTATCGACCGCGATCCGATCGCTCGGCGACCGGACCTGCCGGATCACCTCGCGATTCTCGGCGGGCCGGAACGTCTCCCGGACATCGTGAATTGCCTCGATGTCGAGCGGGTCGTGATCGCGTTTTCCAACGAGCCGGTCCCCGAGTTGCTCGCGCTGCTGCGCCAGCTCCGGGCTTACAACGTGCAGATCGACCTCGTGCCCCGGCTGTTCGAGCTGATCGGCCCGCGGGTGGCGGTGCACGCGATCGAGGGCCTGCCGCTCTTGGGTCTGCCGCCCAATCGACCTTCACGATCGTCGAGGCTGCTCAAGCGCGCGGTCGACCTGGTCGGCGCCGGCATCGGCCTTGTGTTGCTCGCCCCCGTGTTCGCCTATATCGCGCTGCGGATCCGTCTCGACTCCGACGGACCGGTCTTCTTCCGCCAGACGCGGCTCGGGACCAACATGAAGGAGTTCACCGCGCTGAAGTTCCGCACGATGAAGGTCGACACCGACGAGTCCGTCCACCGGGCCGCGATCCAGCAGTTGGTCTCCGCGAGCGCCGACTCCTCCGAGTACGGCGGCGTCTACAAGCTCGAGCGGGCTGACTCGGTGACGAAGTTCGGGCGCGGCCTGCGCCGGACGAGCCTCGATGAGCTCCCCCAGCTGATCAACGTCCTCAAGGGCGACATGTCGCTCGTCGGCCCCCGGCCGTGTATCCCGTACGAGACCGAGAACTTCGAGACGCATCACTTCGAGCGCTTCGCCGTGCCACAGGGGATCACCGGGCTGTGGCAGGTCACCGCGAGGGCCAACTGCACCTACGGAGAGGCGCTCGACATGGACGTCGCCTACGTCCGAGGCTGGTCACTGGGGCTGGACCTGCGACTGCTGCTGCGCACCCCGCTGCAGGTGGTGCACCAGAAGAGCTCGACGGCCTGAGTCGCCGTCGGCGCGCCATCTCCTTCACAGATCCCGAGGCGTTCAAGAACTTGAACGCCCGATCGGCGTGAAGACCTATTGCCTGGCCTCGGCCCTCGGTCGATCCTCTTCTGGGGGGAGATGCGGCCGCAGGAGCAAGCCACGGTCCTACTCCAGGGCATAGTCCGACCAGGACGAGCGCTAAGCAACAGATAAGTGGAACGGCCGCCCCGTCATATGGGCGTTGAGCCGGTCTAGGGGCACAAAACGGAAGGCATCATGAATCGAGCTGAGCAGCGCGGCCACGGCACTCGGACGGGCAGGGCATGAAGCCGCTCGTCGTCATAGCCGACAATCCGATGATCGTCGGGGCGATTCAGTCAGGGATGCGCGACGGCGGCGCGTTCGAGCTCCTCGGCTACATCGACGCTCGCCGGGCGACGCCCGCACGGATCGTGCAGGCCGGCGCTGAGGTCGTCCTCGTAGACGAGGCCGACGGCTCGGAACCGGCGATCGCGTTGATCCGCGGGCTCAAAGACCAGGACGAGGACATCAAGATCATCGTTCTGAGCCTCCAGATGGAGGGTGAATGGCTTCAGCGGGCGTTTGACGCCGGCGCCGACGGCGCGATCTCAAAGGCGATCCAGCCGGCCGCTCTGGCGACGCTCGTCCGCGAGACGGTGAACGGACACATCGTCCATTCACCCGCGAGACTGCGCTCAGCGTCGCGCTCGCACCTCGAGCTGGCGACCGAGCATTCCTCGCTCACGGAGCGAGAGCTCGAGATTCTGCGCTTCGTCGCTTCGGGGGCCACGAACTCGGAGATCGCAGGCCAGCTGTGGATCACGCAGCAGACGGTCAAGTTCCACGTGTCGAACATCTATCGAAAGCTCGACGTGGCCAATCGCACGGAGGCGTGCCATTACGCGCACGTCAACGGGCTGGTCGCGCCCGGCGAATCCCTGACGACGCGCGCCGAGCCGGCCGAGGCGCTGGCGATCGCGTCCTAGCTCGGTCTGTCCGAGCTCCCGCGCAGGCGTCCGGGAGACTCGGATCCCTCCGAGGTCCCGCGCAAGCGTCCGGGAGACTCGGATCCCTCCGAGCTCCCGGACAGTCAGGGGAGTGGGGGCGCAGTCCCCTGACGTCTACGCAACGCCAGCGCGCCCTGGCGTGCGTTCCACTTCGAGCCTCGAATGTACAACATCGCACGAGGCTGCCCGCCGCGATCCCGACCGGCGATCCACTGCGTTAGCAGGCTCAATGACCCGGCCGGCGCCAATCTCGGCGACCGGCCGGATCATCGCCGGCTTTTAGCTCTTGGAGTCGTCGGAGTTGTCGGCGTCGTCGGCCGGCAGATCGAGGTCCGCCAGCTCATCGGCGAACCCGAGCGACGGGCCGCCGTTGCCGATGTTCTCGAGATCGGACAGGTCCGGCTCGAGACCGCTGCCGAATCCGGTCAGCGACTCGCCGTCGGTCAGACCGAGCTCGGCCGCGAGATCGTCGTGATCCAGCAGACCGACCTCGTCGATCCCACGCGGCAGCGGCTCCGACGGCTCGATCTCGATCCGCCGGTAGCGCTTGAGACCGGTCGCAGCCGGTATCAGCTTGCCGATGATCACGTTCTCCTTGAGGCCGTTGAGGCGGTCGATCTTGCCCTCGAGCGCCGCATCCGTCAGGACCTTGGTCGTCTCCTGGAAGGAGGCGGCCGACAGGAACGAGTCGGTGTTGAGCGATGCCTTGGTGATTCCGAGGATGATCTCCTCCGCCTGGGCGGCCTCGCCACCGGCGTCGATCACATCATTGTTGATCTTGGCGTACTCGTTGCGGTCGACGAACTGGCCCGGGAGGAGGTCGGTATCGCCCTTCTGGTCGACGCGGACCTTCTTCATCATCTGGCGCACGATCAGCTCGATGTGCTTGTCGTTGATGTCGACGCCCTGGGACTTGTAGACCTCCTGGACCTCGCGGACGAGGTACAGCTCGGTCTCGGTCCGACCTCGGATCGCCAGCAGCTCGTGCGGGTACAGCGACCCCTCGTTGAGCTGGGTCCCGGGCTCGATCCTCTGACCGGCCTCGACGTACAGCAGCGTCCGGCGCGGGAACGTGGAGCGGTGCTCCTCGCCGCCGTCGTCGGTGATCACCACCGTGACCGCCTTGTCGGAGTCCTCGATCGAGACCTTGCCGCCGATCTCGGAGATCTTCGCCAGACCCTTGGGCTTACGAGCCTCGAACAGCTCGACCACACGCGGCAGGCCGTGCGTGATGTCCGCGCCGGCGACGCCGCCGGTGTGGAACGTACGCATCGTCAGCTGCGTTCCCGGCTCGCCGATCGACTGGGCGGCGATGATCCCGACCGCGTCGCCGATCTGCGCGAGGTTGCCGGTCGCCATCGAGCGGCCGTAACACGCCTGACAGACACCGGTCGGAGCCTCGCACTTGAGCACCGAGCGGACCTGGACGGTGATCACGTTGCCCTTGTCGGTGTCGTCCTGCCAGGTCTCGACGAGGTCGGCGAGCTCGGCACGATCGATCTCGTGGCCCTTCTCGACGATCACGCGCCCGCGCTTGGTCTTGAGGTCCTGGGCCGCGATCCGGCCGATCAGGTCCGTGTTGACCTCTCCCGTCGGACGCAGCCGACGGGTCTCAGGATCGATCTCGAGCTGGAACACCGGGCTCTCGATGTACTCCTCGGTCCCGCAGTCGTCGCCGCGGATGATCACATCCTGGGAGACGTCGACCAACCGGCGGGTCAGATAACCCGAGTCCGCGGTCCGCAGGGCGGTGTCCGCGAGGCCCTTGCGGGCACCGTGGGTCGAGATGAAGTACTCGAGCACGGTCAGCCCCTCCATGAAGTTGGCCTTGATCGGTCGCTCGATGATCTCGCCCTTCGGGTTCGCCATCAGACCGCGCATTCCGGCCAGCTGGCGGATCTGCGAGAACGAATCACGGGCCCCGGAGTTAGCCATCATGAAGATCGGGTTCATCTCCTCGAGGTGGCTGTACAGCGCCTCCCCGACCTCGTTGGTAGCCCGGTCCCAGAGGCTCGTGACGGCCTCGTGGCGCTCCTCCTGCGTGATCTCGCCGTCCTCGTACTGGCCCTCGATCACGGTCAGCTCGTCCTCGTACTTGGCGAGGATCTCGCCCTTGGTACTCGGGGTCTGGACGTCGTTCTTGGAGATCGTCACGCCGGCGCGAGTCGCGTACTGGAAACCGACGTCCTTGAACGCGTCGAGCACCTGTGAGATCGACGGAGCGCCGTAGCGCTGCACGAGGTCGTCGACCAGCTTGGTCGTGTCCTTCTTCTTCATCGACCGGTTGATGAACTCGAACGAGTTGGGGTCGAACTGCTCGCCCAACGCCTCCTCGAGTGCGCGCTCGATCTTGTCGTTGTAGATGATCCGGCCGACCGTCGTCAGCACGTGCCCACCTTCGCGCCCGACCGGCCGGTACTCGGCCAGGTCGTGGAGCTTGACCACGTGGTGCTCGTAGGACCACTCCGCCTCCTGCGCGGTGCGGAAAACGTGCGGCCGCGGGTCCTGAGCGGACGGATCGATCTTCTCGAGGTCCGGCCCCTCGGGGCCGTACGTCAGGTAGTAGGCGCCGAGCACCATGTCCTGGGCCGGCGTCGCCAGCGGCGCGCCGTGGGCCGGCGAGAGGATGTTGTTGGCCGACAGCATCAGAATCCGGGCCTCGGCCTGAGCCTCCGCCGACAGCGGCAGGTGAACCGCCATCTGGTCACCGTCGAAGTCAGCGTTGAACGCGTGGCAGACGAGCGGGTGGACCTGAATCGCCTTGCCCTCGACCAGCACCGGCTCGAACGCCTGGATCCCGAGACGGTGGAGGGTCGGCGCGCGGTTGAGCAGCACCGGATGCTCGTGGATGACCTCCTCGAGCACGTCCCAGACCTCGGGGATCATCGAGTCGACCATCTTCTTGGCGGCCTTGATGTTCTGCGCGGACTTGCGCTCGACCAGGCGGGCCATGATGAACGGCTTGAACAGCTCGAGCGCCATCAGCTTCGGCAGCCCGCACTGGTGCAGCCGCAGCGACGGCCCGGACACGATCACCGAACGGCCCGAGTAGTCGACACGCTTGCCGAGCAGGTTCTGGCGGAAGCGGCCCTGCTTGCCCTTGAGCATGTCCGACAGCGACTTCAGCGGCCGGTTGCCCGGGCCGGTGACCGGACGCCCGCGGCGCCCGTTGTCAAACAGCGCGTCGACGGACTCCTGCAACATCCGCTTCTCGTTGTTGACGATGATCTCGGGAGCGCCGAGGTCGAGCAGTCGCTTGAGGCGGTTGTTGCGGTTGATTACGCGGCGGTACAGGT
>DATNKY010000068.1:0-5560 GCA_035603155.1 Solirubrobacteraceae bacterium | reverse complement strand
CCGCGCCCTCGGCGCCGAGCAGCGCGTCGGCCGGGACGCGGACGTCCTGGTAGAGGATCTCGGCGTGGTTGCCGTAGCGCCCGAAGCTTTCGTAAGGGTGCTCCATCGTGGCGACGTCACGGACGATCCGGACGCCCGGGGCGTCGGCGTCGATGATCAGCATCGAGGCGCGCTGGTGGGGCCGCGCGTCGGGGTCGGTGACCACCATCACGATCAGGAAGTCGGCGATCGATCCGTTGGAGGAGAACCACTTGTGGCCGTTGATCACCCACTCGTCGCCGTCACGGACGGCGCGCGTCGCCAGCAGCGTCGGATCCGAGCCGGCCGTGTCGGGCTCGGTCATGCTGAACGCCGACTTCAGATCGCCCGCGAGCAGCGGGTGCAGATAGCGCTCTTTCTGTTCTGGGGTCCCGGCCAGCGCGAGGATCTCCGAGTTGCCCGAGTCGGGCGCCGCGTTGCCGAACATCAGCGGCGCGATCGGGCTCGAGCCAAGGATCTCGTGCATCAGGCCGAGCTTGACCTGCCCGAAGCCCTGCCCGCCGAGCTCTGGGTCGAGGTGCGCGGCCCACAGGCCCTGCTCCTTGACCTGCTCCTGAAACGGCCTGGCGGCGCGCCGCACGCCCTCCCCCCCGAGCTCGCCGGCGAGCGTCTCGAGCGGCCAGACGTTCTCGCGCACGAACGCCCGCATCCACTCCAGTTGGGCCTCGAACTCGGGCTCAGTCGCGAAATCCCAGGTCACGTGCCAGCAAGCCTACCGGCGCGCCGAGTTGCGGGTAGGCTTCTCCGAGCCCGCACCGCTTTTCAGGGAGTCCGATGGCCCAGCAGCATCTCGACCGCCTCACCTCGATCGACGCGTCGTTCCTGCACCAGGAGGGATCCGCGGCGCATATGCACATCGGTGGCGTGCTCGTGTTCGAGGGCCCGGCGCCGGCGTTCGAGGAGTATCTCGATCACGTCCGGGCGCGGCTGCACCTCGTCCCCCGCTACCGACAGAAGCTCGCGACGCCGCCGCTGGAGACCGGGCGCCCGCTGTGGGTCGACGACCAGAGCTTCAACCTCGAGTACCACGTGCGCCACACCGCGCTCCCGCCTCCGGGCAGCCAGGAGCAGCTGTTCCTGCTCGCCTCGCGGGTCGCGTCCCAGCAGCTCGATCGCTCCAAGCCGCTGTGGGAGCAGTGGCTCGTCGAGGGCCTGGCCGACGGGCGATTTGCGATCATCCTCAAGACCCACCACTCGCTCGTCGACGGCGTCTCGGGCGTAGATCTCGGGACCGTCCTGTTCGACCTCGAGCGCGACCCCGCGCCGCCGGCGGAGGACCTCGAGCCCTGGGAGCCGCAGCGGGAGCCGTCGAGCGCCGAGCTGGTCGTCGCCGGCGTCCGGGGAATGGTGACGACGACCGCCGGGCTCGCGACCAAGGCCATCGGCGCCGCGACCCGGCCGGCGTCGACGCTCGGCGCGCTGCGCGACGCCGCCGAGGGCCTCGGCGAGCTCGTCTGGGCAGGGCTCAACCCGGCCCCCGAGACGCCGCTCAACGTGCCGATCGGCCCCCATCGGCGCTACGCCGTCGTCCGCTCCCAGCTATCGGAGTTCAAGGAGGTCAAGAACGCGCTCGGCGGTACCGTCAACGACGTCGTGCTGACGGTCGTCTCCGGAGCGCTCGCCACCTGGCTGCGCTCGCGCGGGATCCGGACCGAGGGCCTCGAGATGCGTGCGCTGGTACCCGTCTCGGTCAGGAGCAAGGACCAGCGCCACACGCTCGGCAACCAGCTCGTCGTGATGCGCGGACCGCTGCCCGTTTACATCGACGATCCGGTCGCGCGGCTGCGGTTCGTGCGCAGGGCGATGGACGGTCTCAAGGAGTCAAAGCAGGCGGTCGGTGCCGCGACCCTGACCGCGGTCAACAATCTTGCGCCGCCGACCATCCTCGCGCAGGCCTCACGGCTGAACTTCTCGACCCGGCTGTTCAACCTGCTCGTGACGAACATTCCCGGCCCTCAGGTCCCGCTGTACGTTCTCGGCCGCCAGCTCGAGGATGTCTATCCGGTCGCGTTCCTGCCCGAGAACCATGCGCTCGCGATCGCGATCATGTCCTACAACGGCGGCATCGACTTCGGCCTGCTCGGCGACTACGACGCGTTGCCGGACATCGACGTCGTCGCCGAGGGGATCGCCGCGTCGCTCGCCGAGCTGCTCGACGTCGCCCGCCAACGGGACGCTCAGCCGCAGGCCGTCGGTGTTGCACCGGCGACCGCGCGCCCCGACGGACAGGCCGATGGCGGCGCCGACGCAACCGGCGACGGGAGAGACGAGTCCGCCCTTGTCGCTGAGTCTGAGTCTGAGTCCGAGCCCGAATCCGAGGCTGGGGCTTCGTCCCCCGGCGCCCCGGCGCCGTTCATCCCATCTGACCACGCGCGTCCGAAACGTGGACCGGCAGCCGACATGCGCGCCAAGCGCCAACGCGGCAGCCGTCCCTCACGCCGGCGCTCGGAGTCCTGACCATCACATGTCCACAGACGATGACCTGATCAAGCCAGGCCAGACGGCCTACCGGCTCGACCTGACGGCCGCCCAGATGAAGATCGTCCACACCGCGCTGAAATCGATGTTCGACGACCTTGGTCGGGAGGAGCACGACGTCAGAGGCGTCGTCGCCGCGGTGTTGGAGAAGCTCCCGAGCGAGCACGACATCCGGGCGATCGACCTCAACCGCGAGCTGCACGGCGAGCGCTGACGGCTCAGACGCTGCGCTCGCCACGAGCGGCGCGGGCAGCCAATCGGCGGAGCGCCGAGCGCCTGACGCGCGGCGAGTCGGAAGGCCCGATCAGGTCCGCCGGATCCCACGGGCGGATCGGCTCGGAGAACGATGGGCGCACGCCGGCGTAGCAGTGGCTGCAGCGAGCGCGGTCAAACGGATGCACGGCCCCGCAGCTGGGGCAGGCCCACGCCGTGCGCTTGATCCATCTTCCGGTCGGCTCTGACACTGTCGTTCGACTCTACCCACGGACGCGGCGAACTTCACCGCGCTCGCCGGGCTTGGTCGCGCACTTTCGGACCGGGCCACGGCCCGTCGTCAGCCGGATGCCGCTGCCTGGCCTAGAAGCCCAGCGCGAACTTTGCGTCTTCGCTCATCCGGTCGGGCGTCCACGCCGGCGAGAAGGTCATCGTCGGCTGGACGTCCGCCACCCCATCGAGCTCTGAGACGAACTCCTCGATCTGCTCTGAGACCTGCGGCCCGATCGGGCAGCCGGGGCTGGTCAGCGTGTACGTGACTCGGACGGTCTCGTTCTCAACCTCGACGTCGTAGATCAGGCCGAGTTCGACGAAATCGAGCCCCAGTTCGGGGTCGATCACGTCCCTGAGCGCGTCGGTCACCTCTTCAACTGTGGCCATGCGTTGGAGTTTACGAGACTCGGGACGGCTGCCGCGTGACGCCATAATCGGCGATTAGCAGGCAATCCTGAATCACGGGTTGAAAAATGGCATTCGGGTGTTGTCATCTGACCGCTGGTTTGGGTAGGTTTGCGGAATCGTCGACTTTGATGACAAGCCGCCGACGCTCCGCTGCAGCGGCGACGAAGACCGGAATACACAGGGATTCCGCAGGCAGGCGCTGACCCGCGCACTGCGCGCGCAGTCCGACGTGACCGTCGATCTTTCGGCGCTCGTGTTCGCCGATCCCTCGCTGATGATCGACCTCGCCGTACTCGCGCGCCGGCTGCGCGTCCACGGCCGCGCGATCATGCTGTGCGGCGCTCAGCCGCAGATCAAGACGCTGATCGAAGCGGTCGGGCTGCACCGGCTGCCCGGGGTCAGGATGCAGGGCCCGGCGACCGCGCTCGCCTGATCTCGGCCGGCAGCGCACCTCCACCTCGACTGACACCGCTCGTCCATCGCATCACCGGTTCGATCAACGCTCTGGCGGCTCTCGACGAGCTCGCCGGACGGCTTCTTCATCATCTCTTGCGAGGTTGTCCTAGCCTTAGCTGACGATGGTTGCCCTCCTGCTGCTGATCCTCTGGCCCGTGGCCGAACTGCTCGTGGCGATCAAGGTCGCGCAGCTGATCGGCGTGCTCGCGACGCTGCTCGCGCTCGCGATCACCTGGCCGCTCGGTGTCTGGCTGCTGCGGGCCGAGGGACGCTCGGCCTGGCGCCGGTTTCGAGCCGCGGCCGCCGCCGGACAGGCACCGGGCACCGAGGTGGTGCACGGTGCGCTCGGCGTCGCGGGTGGCGCGCTGCTGATCGTGCCCGGCTTCATCTCCGATCTCGTCGGGCTGGTGCTGCTGGCGCCGCCGACGCGCGCACTGTTGCGGATCGGACTGATCCGCAACCTGCGCTCCCGTGTGTTCGTCCGCTTCGCCGGAGGCTCACGACGTTACGACGTCGACTCGACCGCAACCGAAGTGCAGAGCCCGCGCCTGCCTCGATGACGGACGCGCCACCGTCACAGCTGCGGGTCCTCGCGTTCGGGGACCTCGACGGCGAGATCTGGGGTTGCGCGGTGGACGCGGGCGACCCGGCGATCGTGTTCACGACGCCCGACGGAAACGGCTCAGCCACGGGCGCCGGGACGATCTCGCTGAACGACGACCGGTCCGCCTGGACGGTGACCGGCGACGGATTCGAGCTGCGCGCGACCCCGGTTGCGCACGACGGCCCCGACGGCGCCGCCGCGGGCGAGTTGTGCCGGGTGCAGGGAACGCTGACGGTGGCCGGCGCGCGGCGGGAGGTGGAGTGTCTGGGCACCCGGAGCGAGGGCGATCCCAGCCGGGTCAAGCGTCTGCGGTCGGCGCGCGCCATCTCGAGCTGGTTTGCCTCCGACCGCGGGCTGGCGCTGCTCGCCCTGCGCCCCGACTCGGGGAAGGGCCACGAGTCGGATCTGATCGACGCGATCGTGTTCGAGCCCGACGGTTGGATCGCCGTCGATGAGCCGCGGCTCTCGACGACGTTCCGCGCCGGCGATCAGCCCGCGCGCGCGAGCCTCGAGCTCTGGATCACCGAGGGCGACGAGCAATATCCGCGTCGCGCGGCCGCTGAGGCGAGCGGTCCCGGCGCGGCGGTGGATGGAGTAGGGATCAGCCTCCACGTGACGCCGCTGCGGTGTCACACCGGTGGGCTTGACGGGGCCGGCATCTACCTGCTCGCACGCTTCTAACTGCGCTGGCGATGTCGAGCACGGAGGCGGTGATCAGCGATTTCGGGGGCGTGCTCACGTCGCCGCTGGCTGGCTCGTTCGCCGTCTTCGAGCAGACGTCGGGAATCTCGCTCGAGCAGCTCGGCATCGCGATCGCCGCATTCGGCGCGCGGCTCGGCGCCAATCCCCTGTTCGAGCTCGAGACCGGCCGTCTGAGCGAGCCCGAGTTCCTCGATTCGCTCGCCGAGGAGCTGGCGAGCCAGCTCGGGCGCCCCGTCGACCTCGACAGCTTCGGCGAGCGCTACTTCGCCAATCTCGAGCCCAACGAACCGATGATCGCGTTCATGCGCGAGCTGCGCCGGCGGGGTTATCGGCTCGCGATCTGCACCAACAACGTCCGCGAGTGGGAGGCGCGCTGGCGCGCGATGC
>DATNKY010000078.1:0-6606 GCA_035603155.1 Solirubrobacteraceae bacterium | reverse complement strand
GACGACATCGCGCGTAGCCCGATCGTTCCCGGCGCCAACGACAACCTGACGGCCGTCGCGGCGCTGGTGGCGATCGCCGAGCGCCTCCGGGCGCGGCCACCCGCGGGGCTGCGGGTGCTGCTCGTCTCGTGCGGCGCCGAGGAGGTGCTCCAGGGTGGGATCCACGCCTTCGCGCGGCGCCACTTCCCGGCGCTTGACCGCGACCGTACCTGGTTTCTCAACCTCGAGACCATCGGCTCGCCGAAGCTGATCATGCTGGAAGGCGAGGGCCCGGTGGTGATGGAGGATTACCACGACCGCAGCTTCCGCGACCTCGTCTGCCGGGCGGCCGAGGTAGCCGGCGCGCCGCTGCGGCGTGGCCTACGATCGCGTACCTCGACCGACTCCGTGATCCCCAGCCGCGCGGGCTATCCGATCGCGACGCTTGTGTCGATGAACCGCTACAAGGCGCTCTCGAACTACCACCAGATGACCGACACGCCCGACAACGTCGACTACCGCACGGTGCTGCACGCGGTGACCGTGACAGAGGCCGTCGCGCGCGAGCTCGCGGCCAATCCTTGGATCGGATGGTGATCGGCCAGCGATGCCGGTCGTCTCAGAACTCGAGCTCCCGTTCTTCGATCACACCGACCCCACGCTCGGCGGCGAGCGCTACCGGTCGGCGATGGCCGCGTTTCGTGGCTACGACGGGTGGCTCGCGCAGTGTCCGTTCGGGTTCATGGTGCTCGACCGCGAGGCGGCCGAGTTCTTCCTGCGCACCAAGTCGGCCGTCTTCCCCGGGCTGACGATCGCGCAGCTGTTCGGGATCGACGCCGGCCCGCTGCACGAGGAGATCGTCCGCAACATCATCAACATCAACGGCGCCGACCACAGCCGTCTGCGCAGCCTCGTCAACCCGGCGCTGGCGCCGCGCTCGATTGACCGCTACCGCCCGGCGATGCGCACGTTTCTGGCCCAGCTGATCGAGGAGCTTCCGACCGACGGCCGCTGCGAATTCATCGAGGCGTTCGCGAAGCCGTATCCGTCGTTCGTGATCGCCGCGGTGATGGGCGCGCCGCTGAGCGACGGGCCCAGGCTCTACGACTGGTCGAACTGGATCCAGCGCCAGTTCGACGCCAATTCGCTGACCAACGAGCGCCCGCGGATCGAACAGGCCGTGGAGGAGTTCTACGTCTGGGCCGATGACCTGATCGCGCGGCGGCGCCAGTCCCCGGGCGACGACCTGATCACGGATCTGATCGCCGCCGAGGCGGAGGGCGAACGCCTCGACGAGGACGAGCTTCGCAACCTGGTCCTCGACATCCTCGTCGGCGGCGTCGACACGAGTCAGAGCCAGCTCGCCCACGCGGTGCGCCTTCTGGCCGGCCACCCCGACCAGTGGGAGCTGCTCCGTGGCGACCCACAGGGCCTAGCGCTCGCGGCGGTCAACGAAGCGTTGCGTTACGAGCCGATCACGCCGTTCACGGCGCGGATCACGACCGCCGAGATCGAGCACCGAGGCATCGTCTTCCCCGCCAACACGGTCGTTCTGATCTCCGCCTGGCACGCCAACCGCGGCGGCGTCGACCCCGACGCGTTCGACATCACCGCCGACCGCAGCGGCCTGCGGACGCTGACCTTCGGCGCCGGGATCCACTACTGCGTCGGCGCCAACCTCGCCCGCGCAGAGATGCAGGAGGGACTGGCGGCGATCGCGCAGCACGCGAGCGCCGTGACCCTCGACGGCGAACCCGAGTACGGGACGCCGTCGGGGATCTACGGGCTCGAGTCGCTCCCGTTGCGCTTTACGCGGGCGTGACCACCGCCGGCCGCGCCCCCTTCCCGGGGTGCGACCCCCAGCCGCGCCGCGCGTTACGCAGTGGTGACCGCCCGCCGCGCTCCGTCGGACGCTGACGACGCAGCCACCGTGCTCGCCTGCCACAGGGCGTCATCGCCGAGCGGCTGGCGGACCGCGGCGCCGTCCCCGAGCAGCTCGAGCAGCGCCGCCTCGGCCGCCCCCCGGTCGGGCTTGTCGTTGCCGGCCGTCATCAGCGCCGCGACCTCCTGCGTCGTCAGCCCGTGCTCGAAGTACTCGAGCAGCGGCGCCGGCGTCTCGGGCGGCGGCTCGCGGTGCAGCGTCGGGTCGAGATTCGTGATCAGCACGTCATAGGCCTCGACCGGCTGGAAGCCGCCCGCGGTGAGGCTCGTCCCGTTGGAGCCGAACACGATCGACGGGGCCGTGAAGCGGACCGGTCCGTCGCTCGTCGAGGTCTTGCCTTGCAGCTCGGCGGCCGAGCCCTCCGCCGAACGGGTCGACTCGCGGTTGCGCGTGTAGACCTCGCTGACCTCGGGTGAGTCGAGCGCCGCGATCGCCTCGTCGGCGTCGACACCGGGCACTCCCTCAAGCACCTCCCGGAGCTGCTCGTCATCCTCGAGCACGAGTGGCGTGGTGAAGTTCGCGAGCTGGAGCGCGCGGTACACCTGCCACTCGGTGCCGGGGTTCTGGAGCTTGGCCGCGACGATCGCGCGGCAGGCCCGGGCAGTGGCGCTGACGCGCGGCTTCGGCGCTGTGGAGAACGGCATCCCGTAGCGCTGCCTGAAGTGCAGCTGGCCGAGCGCCCCGCGCAGCGGCGTGTAGCCCCGCGCTATGTACTGCGAGGCGTCTTCGGTGAGCCCGATCACGATCAGCTCCCACTGCAACTGATCCTTGTAGCGCCACTCGATCACCCGGATCGCCGGACTCTCGGAATAAGCCCAGGGGCAGGCAGGGTCACTGTAAAGCGTGGCTTCGATCATCGATGCTCCCGCGTGCGGACGACAATGTTGATGCCTCAAGTATATGCGCCAGCGATGCTCCGCGAGCCGGCGGGTCGCCGGTGATGTCGGTCGCCCGCGCGATCGTCACGGTCGCAAAGCCGTCCTGCAGCAGTTCTGACCGCGCCTGCTGTGGGTCGCTGAAGTGCAGGTACACCCGCCCGCGGACGAACGCCGACAGCACGACCCGGAAGGCGCGGACCTCGATCGTCTGAGCTCCGCCGATGTGCAGATCGGAGATGTAGCGGCCGCGCGCGAACCTCGACAGCGTGGCGGCGACCCGCGTGAAGATCGCGCGCACGTCGGGCAGCGGCAGATAACCCAGCAGCCCCTCGGTGATCACCGCCAGCCCAGCGGCTGGGTCGAGTTCGGCGGCGAGCGAGGCGAGGCTGCCCGGCCCGCCGGCCTTGAGCGCATCGAGCTCGCGCACCTGGTGACGCTCGCCGAGGGAGCCCGCCGCCCGCAGCGCCTGGCGTTTGCGGGCGGCCATCGCCGGCAGATCGGCCTCGATGTAATCGATCCGGCCGCCGTAGCGGTCGGCGAACCGCAGGCCCCGCGGCGACAGCCCGGCCGCCACCTCGAGTACCTGGGTGATCTGCTCGTGCTCGATCGCGCGTTCGAGCAGCAGATCGATCGCGCGGTGGCGCGCGAGCAGGTAGGACTCGAGCGAGGGCCTGCCGAGCGCCGCACTGGCCGCCATCAGCGGGTGCAGCGCGTCGAACAGCAGCCGCCCCTCGGTCGTCGTCAGCGCCGGGTGCGAGAGGCCGTTGCGGTACCAGACATAGCCCGTGTAATGGGCCGTCGGGCTGATCGGGCTCGACTCGCTCAATCCCCGGCCGCCTCCGCGAGGCGGTCGAGAAATGCCGCCTGGGCGGGATTGATCTTCTCGCGCGCGAGCTCTACCTCGAACCACTGCGCGCGATCGACCTCCGGGAACTCGCTCATCGCACCCGACCGCGGGGGCCACTCGAGCGTGAACGTGTTGCTGTGGATCTGATCTGCGTCGAGATCGCCGGTCAGCGCCCAGGCGTGGACGATCTTGCCCGACTTCTGGCGTATTTCTCCAAGGTCGGCCGGCTCGCCCGGCGGTGGCTCGCTTCCAAGCTCCTCGGCGAACTCGCGCCGCGCGGCGGCGAGCGGATCCTCGTCATCGCCGTACTCGCCCTTGGGGATCGACCATACGCCGGCGTCCCGGCGCGCCCAGAACGGCCCTCCGGGGTGGACGAGCAGCACCTCGAGCCCGGCGCCTGTACCGCGATGCAACAGAATCCCGGCGCTGCGACGCGACGATGAGCTTGCCGGGGTCATCGGATCTCTACGATGATGACAGCCACGATGCCGGTGGTCGGGTCCGCATCACGGGCCGCGCAGGCCACGGTCGCGGGTGCCGTGGTTTTGGGAATTTCAGCGAAATGTCAGACTTGCCCGCTTCAATCGAGCGAGGCAGGTGGACCGGTTCGGGCACAGGGCGCGGGTCCGCGGATTGATACCGGAGGTAGATCGACTTGAGAAAGCTCGCTAGCTGGTGCTTCAGACACCGGGTCATAACGCTTCTGGCGTGGGTCGTCGGACTCGTCGCCCTGACGGCGATCCACGGAGCGGCGGGAAGTGCCTACAGCGATAACTTCGAGCTCCCACACACGCAGAGCTTTGACGCGATCCGGCTGCTCGAGCGCAACTCCCCGCGCGCCTCGGGTGAGACCGATCACCTGGTGTTTGCGGTCGATCACGGCAAGGTCACCGATCCGGCCGTCCGTCAGCGAGCCGAGGCGCTGTTCAAGAAGGTCGAGCAGGTGCCGCACGTGTCGTTGGTCGGCTCGCCGTATGCGCCCGGGGCCGAGCACCAGATCTCTCCCAACGGCCAGGTCGCGTTCGCGAATGTGACCTTCGACGAGGCCGCGAACAAGAACAAGATCACAACTGACGCCGCCAAGCACTTCGTCTCGACGATCACGTCCGCATCTGGCGACGGCGTGCAGTTCCAGGTCGAGGGCAACATCGCCGAGAGCGGCAATCAGAACAACTCCTCGACCGGGCTGTTGTTCGGCTTCCTCGCCGCGGCGGTCGTGCTGTTCCTCGTGTTCGGCTCGCTGTCCGCGATGCTGCTCCCGTTGCTCACGGCCGGCCTGTCGCTCGGGACCGGAGTCGCGGTCATCGGCCTGCTCTCGCATGTGATCAACATGGCGTCGTTCTCGAGTGAGCTCGCGCTGCTGATCGGGCTCGGCGTCGGCGTCGACTACGCGCTGTTCATCGTCACGCGCTACCGCCAGGCGTTGCTGCGGGGCCTGACGCGCGAGGAGGCGACCGTCGAGTCGCTCGACACATCCGGGCGGGCGGTGCTGTTCGCGGGCGCGATCGTCGTCATCGCGATGCTCGGGATGTTCGCGCTCGGCGTCAGCTTCCTGTACGGGGTGGCCGTGGCGGCCGCGATCGCGGTCACGTTCACGGTGCTGGCCGCGCTGACGCTGCTGCCGGCGCTGCTCGGCCTGCTCGGCAAGCGGGTCCCCCGCCGAAGCGAGCGCCGCGCGATGCGCGAGGGCAGGTTTCGCACCACCGACGAGTCGCCCCGCTGGGCACGGTGGGCGAACGCGATTCAGCGGCGCCCGGCCGCGTTCGCCGGAATAGCGACGCTGATCATGGTCATCCTCGCGATCCCGTTCTTCTCGATACGTCTTGGCTCCGCCGATGCGGGCAGCGATCCGGCGAACTCGACGACGCGCAAGGCCTATGACCTGCTCGCCAAGGGGTTTGGTCCCGGCTACAACGGCCCACTGCAGCTGGTCGCGCAGGTCGATTCCAACCAGCAGAAGGCCGCTTTCGCGGCAGTGGCGGAGAAGGTCTCGCAGACGCCCGGCGTCGTCGGGTCGACCAAGCCGACGATCCTGCCGGGCGTCGACGGACACGCGCCGGTGGCGATCGCGAACATCTACCCGAAGGGGTCGCCGCAGGCTGTGTCGACGTCCGATCTGCTGCAGACGGTCCGCGATCAGGTCGTTCCGGCGGCGGCAAAGGGCACCGGGCTCAACGTGCTGGTGGGCGGGACGACGGCGATCTTCGCCGACTTCAGCCAGATCCTGTCGAATAAGCTGCCGTTGTTCATCGGGATCGTCGTCGCGCTCAGCTTCCTGTTGCTCGTACTGGTCTTCCGCAGCCTGCTGATCCCGCTGACTGCGGCGGTCATGAACGGGCTCTCGGCCGGGGCCGCGTTCGGCATCGTGACGGCCGTGTTCCAGTTCGGTTGGGGCGCCAGCCTGCTGGGGATCGACGGGACCGGTCCGATCGAGGCGTTCCTGCCGGTCCTCATGTTCCCGATCATTTTCGGCCTCTCGATGGACTACGAGGTGTTCCTGATCAGCCGCATCTACGAGGAATGGCACCGTCGCGGGAACAACCGCGAGGCCGTCACCCACGGCCTCGCGGCGACCGGCCGGACGATCACCGCCGCCGCGGCGATCATGGTGCTCGTGTTCGGCGCCTTCGTTCTCGGCGGCGAGCGGGTCATCGAGCTGTTCGGGATCGGGCTCGCGAGCGCCGTGCTGCTCGACGCGCTGGTGGTGCGCTCTGCGCTCGTGCCGGCGGTGATGATCCTGTTCGGCAAGAACAACTGGTGGCTGCCGGCGTGGCTCGAGCGCGTGCTGCCACACATGCGGATCGAGGGGTCAGCAGGCCGCGAGGCGGCCGAGGAGCGCGCGGCGGTCGAGACGACGCCGGTCCCGGAGCCGGCACCCAGCTGATCGCACAGCCCTACCCCTGGAGCTGACGGACCGAGGTGTTTGAGCGAACGTATGGTTCGCTCAGACACCTCAGCTT
>DATNKY010000460.1:0-2099 GCA_035603155.1 Solirubrobacteraceae bacterium | reverse complement strand
CGTGCTCGGGCTGTTGATCGGCGCCTGGCCGGCGGTGCTGGTGACCGCCGCGGCGACCGCGGCGCTCTACTGGCGCGAGTCCGATTCGCGCCGGCCGCGGCCGCCCGTCGGTCTCGCGCCGAGCGCGAGCGCGAGCGCGAGCCGGCGTCAGGCCGGCAGCTGAAGCTGGCTCGCCGAGAACACCGCTCCGTGCGGGTCGGCGAGGACCGTGCGCCTGAAGCCGGCCTCATCAAACGGGGGCGCGATCACCCGCCCGCCGAACTGCGACGCCGCGGCCGCGGCCGCATCGGCGTCGGTGATCCAGAAGTCGACGCTCCAACTGGCCGGTGATCCGTCGGCCCTGCTCATGGCCGCGACCACATCCCGCGGCACCGGTTGCTGCGGCTCGCCGCCGACGTAGTCGGGGAGACGCCAGAGCCACATCTCCATCCCCGGGCCGGCGTCGAACGACTTCGCGCGCCACCCGAACAGCCCGCCGTAGAACTCGCGTGCGCGCTCGGGATCTGGCGTGTTCAACGCGCTCATCGCCCACGCCGACGGCTCGTTGACCGATTGGGCGCCATGGCGCACGCCGGCCTCCCAGACGCACAACGTTGCACCAGACGGGTCGGCGATCACCGCCATCCGCCCGGCCGGCGGCGCGTCGAACGGCTCGACCAGCACCACGCCGCCGAGCGCCAACGCCTCCGCCGCCGCCTCGTCGGCGCTGCTCACCGCGACGTACGTGTTCCAGCCCGACGACGCCTCCTCGCCGCTGCCGCTATCCGCGGGCCGCGTCCCGACCGCGGCCACGTCGCGGCCGCGCAGCCTGGCGACGAAATATTCACCGGACGGATCGTCGGGCATCGCGCCGGGCCCGGTGAACTCCCAGCCGAAGACCGCGCAGTAAAAGCGCTTGGAGGCCTCGACGTCGGGCACCAACGTGTCGACGAAGCACGGCACCCCGGCCGGATATTGATCGCGGTCACTCATCGTTGCCTCCGGTCATTGACCCCTCCTTGCCGTTGATAGTCGGAGTACCGTATCATTTAGTTGGACATTCCAACTAGAAATGAGGTCAGATGGCGGACAGGCGCAGCTATGGGGACTCATGCGGCATCGCCCGTGGGCTCGACGTGGCCGGCGAGCGGTGGGCGCTGCTGGTCGTCCGCGAGCTGCTGCTCGGCCCCAAGCGGTTCACCGATCTTCGCGAGGGGTTGTCCCACGTCAGCCCCGACGTGCTCGCCCAGCGGCTCCGCGAGCTCGAGCAATCGGGTCTCGTGCGCCGGCGCAAGCTGCCGCCGCCCGCCGCCGCGAAGGTCTACGAGCTGACCGAGCGCGGCGCGGAGCTCGAGCCGGTGCTGCTCGCGCTCGGCCGCTGGGGGAGCCACGTGCCCCTTCCCGACGAGCCCAGCCCGCTCAGCCCCGACGCGCTCGCGGTCGCGCTCAAGACGATGTTCGACCCGGCCGCCGCGGCCGGCCGCAGCGGCGTCTACGAGCTTCGCCTCGGCGAGCACGCCTTCACGGTCAGGCTGACCGACGGCGAGCTCGACCTGGCGCGCCGCGACACGTCCGCGTCGGACACCCCCGCGCCGGACACGACGCTCGCGCTAAACACGGGCACGGCCACGCTCGCCGGGCTGCTGTGGCACGGCGGCTCGCTGACCGCCGCGATCGACGCCGGCGCGCTCGAGCTCGACGGAGACCAGCGCGAGCTGGCCGGCTTCCTGACGCTCTTCGCCGCGATCTAGCCAGCCAAGCGAGGACCTCGGTGTTCAACCGGAACATCTGGCCGGTCAGACACCGAGGTTCGGCCTGGGCGCCGATGCAGGTCAGCCGCGTTCCCCGCGCCAGGGCGGGCTAGTTGAGCTTCGCGACCCGCTCGAGCAGCAGTTCGCGCTCGGGCCCGTTGCGCACCAGCGAGGCAGCACGCTCGAGCTCGGCGCGCGCCTCGGCGTCACGGCCCAATCTCGCGAGCAGCTCGCCGCGGACGCTCGGCAGCAGGTGATACCCGCTCAGCAGCGGCTCGCCGCCGAGCGCGTCGATCAGCTCGAGACCGGCGTCGGGGCCATACGCCATCGAGACCGCGACCGCGCGGTTGAGCTCCACGACCGGTGACG
>DATNKY010000638.1:0-6007 GCA_035603155.1 Solirubrobacteraceae bacterium | reverse complement strand
GAGCTGATGCTCAACGCGGCGAACCTCGCGCTGGTCGCCTTCTCGCGTATGTGGGGAACCCCGGCCGGACAGGTGTTCGCGCTAATCGTGATGGTCGTAGCGGCGTGCGAGGTGACCGTCGGACTCGGCCTGATCGTCGCGATCTACCGCCGCCAGATGGCCATCAACGTGGATGAGCTCAACGAGCTGCGCGGGTGATCGTGCCCGCGGCTAGGCGTAAATGAGCACGACCACCTTCGGCTGGCTGATCATTCTCTGCCCGCTCGTCGGGTGCATCGTGATCGGCGCCGGCTTCCGCCGCGAGCGCGGGCTGATCGCGGGCTGGGTCGGAACCCTGGCGATCTTCCTCTCCTTCGCCTTCGCCGTCGGCGCGCTGATCTCGCTGCTGGGCCACGCCGAGGACAGCCGCGAGCTGACCTCGTCCCTGTGGAACTACGCCTTCACGGTCGGGGTCGACGCCAAGCTTCAGATCCTGGTCGATCCGCTGTCGGTGCTGATGGCGCTGATCGTGTCCGGCGTCTCGGCGCTGATCCATCTCTACTCGGTCGCCTATCTGAAGTCAGACCGCGGCTACTCGCGCTTCTTCGCCTACCTGAACTTCTTCGTGTTCTCGATGCTGCTGCTGGTGCTGGCGGGGAACTTCCTGGTCCTGATCGTTGGGTGGGCGTTCGTCGGCGCCGCCTCGTACATGCTGATCTCGTTCTGGTACCGCCGCACGACCGCCACCAACGCCGGGCTGAAGGCATTCGTGATCAATGTGGTCGGCGACGTCGGGCTCGTGCTCGGCACGTTCTTCATCTTCCGCCACACCGGCACGGTCGACTTCGTCAAGACGTTCCAGCTGGCGCCGCACGTGTTCGGCCACAACAGCACCGATCTGGTCGCCGGGTGTCTGCTACTGCTCGTCGGCGCGTTCGCGAAGTCCGCCCAGGTACCGCTGCACACCTGGCTGCCGGACGCGATGGAGGGCCCGACCCCGGTCTCGGCGCTGATCCATGCCGCGACGATGGTGACCGCCGGCGTCTATCTGATCGCGCGCATGCACCCACTGTTCGAGCAGGCGCCGACGGCCGCCGACGTCGCAGCGATCGGAGGGGGCCTGACGCTCGTGATCGCGGCGACGATCGCGATCGTCCAGACCGACCTCAAGCGCGTGATCGCCTACTCGACGATGTCCCAGCTCGGCTACATGATCATGGGCGTCTCCGTCGGCGCCTACTCGGCGGCGATGTTCCACCTGATGACGCACGCCTTCTTCAAGGCGCTGCTGTTCATGTCCGCCGGCTCGCTGATCAGCGCGATGGCCGGCGAGCAGTCACTGGACAGGATGAGCGGCTTTCGCAAGGCGATGCCGTTCACGTTCATCGCGTTCATCATCGGCGGCCTGGCGCTGTCCGGGATGCCGCCGTTCTCGGGCTGGCTCTCCAAGGACGACATCATCGCGTTCCTCGATCACCGCGGCGGCGGCTTCGAGGTCCTCGGGATCTTCGGCTACCTCGGGGCTTTCCTGACCGGGATCTACACGTTCCGGATGATCTTCCGCGCGTTCTTCGGCGAGCCCTGCGAGGAGGCCCGCGAGCTCGAGCACGGCCACCTGGCACACGCCGAGACGCCGTTCAACCCTCAGACCGGAGAAATTGAGGACACCGATGTCGGCTTCCCCGGACCCGAGCACCACATCGCCGAGCGCGATCTTGCGATGAAGGTGCCGATGGCGATCCTGGCGTTGCTCGCGATTCTCGGCGGCGTCCTGCAGATCCCGGGCGTCGACGACTCGATCACGCGTTTTCTGGCGCCGACGTTCGCCGGCTCGAAGCTGTTCGCCGACGATCCCTCGACGGGCGCCTCCTGGATCGGCCTCGTGATCGGCGCGCTGATCGCGGTCAGCGGGATCGGGACCGCGTACGTGATCTGGATCGCGCGCCGGGGGACCGCGGCGAGGCTCCAGCAGCGGTTCTCGGCCGTGTACACGTTCCTCTTTCACAAGTGGTACTTCGATGAGGTGTACGACGTCACGATCGTCCGTCCGGTCCTGTGGATGGGCCGGTTCGCCGACTCCGTGCTCGAGCGCCGCGTGATCGCCGGCGGCGTGACCGGCGGCACGGTCGGCCTCGTCCGCGCCTGCTCGGCCGCCGTGCGGCGCGCGCAGACGGGCTTCGTCCGCTACTACGCGGCGGCGGTCCTGCTCGGGATCTCCGGCATCGCCCTCTACTTCCTGATCTCCGCGACATGACCCTCTCGATCCTGATCTGGCTCCCGCTCGCCGTCGGACTGGTCGCGGCGCTATTCCCGGCCACCTGGGTGCCGCGGATCTCGGTGCTCGGCAGCCTCGTCACGCTCGCGATCGCGATCTCGTTCGTGGCGCGCTTCAAGTCCGGCGTGGCTTCGCTGCAGTTCGTCACCGACGAGGTCTGGATCTCCGCGCTCGGGATCCATTACAAGCTCGGACTCGACGGGCTCAACGTCGTGCTCGTGCTGATGACGACGATCATCTTCTCGGCGGCGCTCGTGTGGGCGGCGATGCGCGAATGGGAACGAACGCGCGCGTTCTACTTCTGGTTCGGGCTCGCGGAAAGTGCCGTCCTGGGCGCCTTCTGCGCCCAGGACCTGGCGCTCTTTGTCGCCTTCTTTGACCTGATGCTGATCCCGTTCTACTTCCTGACCGGGATCTGGGGCACCGGTGACCGCGTGCGCGCGACGACCAAGCTAGTCGTCTACACCCTGATCGGCTCGTTCCTGATGCTGGTCGCGGCGGTCGCGACCGGCGTGATCGCCGCCAGCGAACACGGGACCCCGCTCACGTTCGTGATCAGCTCGCTGCGAGCGCTGCCTCTGTCGCACACCACGCAGGACTGGGTCTTCCTCGGCTTCGCGGCCGCGTTCCTCGTCAAGATGCCGCTGATCCCGTTCCACGGCTGGCTGCCGGACGGCTACAAGGCGATGCCGATCCCGGCCGTGGCGGTCTTCTCGGCGGTGCTCTCCAAGGTCGCGGCGTACGGATTTCTGCGGATCGTGCTGCCGCTGTTCCCGTATGCCTCGGCCCACTTCCAGACGCTGATGCTGCTGATCGCGCTGGTCTCGATCCTGTGGGGGACGCTGGTCGCGTTCACGACCCCCGACGCGCGGCTCGTGGTCGCCTACTCGAGCGTCGCGCAGCTCGGCTTCATCACGCTCGGGATCTTCTCGCTCAAGCCGACCGGCGCCCAGGGCGCGCTGCTGCAGATGGTCAACCACGCGTTCGTGACCGCGCCGCTGTTCTTCCTCGTCGCCGCGGTGGCAGCCCGAGCCGGTGGCTCGGAGAAGCTGGCGGACATGGGAGGGATCGCGTTCCGCGCGCCGGTCCTCGCGACCCTGTTCTTGATCGTCACCCTGGCGACGCTGGCGATGCCCGGCTCGTCGAACTTCATCGGCGAGTTCATGATCCTGCTCGGCGTCTTCCAGTCCAAGCTCGCGGTTGCCGTGCTCGCTTCGATCGGCGTGGTCGGCGCGGCCGTGTACGCGCTGCGGCTGTACATCCGTGCGATGCACAACCGAGTCGGAGCTGGGGTAATCTCGCGCGAGATCGGGCTGGCCGAGGCGCTGCCGATCGTCCCGGTCGTCGCGCTGATCCTCGTCTTCGCCTTTTATCCGCAGTTCGGGCTCAAGCGCTCGCAGTCGACGGTCCGGGCCACGGTCGCTCCGGCCGAGATCCAGCAACACGTATTGGTGGCGCAACGGGGGGGCCCGTGAACGCGATCGGCCATCTGTCCATGCTCGCCGCCGCCGTGCACCACCTCAAAGGGCCGCCGATCGACTGGGCGTCGTTCTCGCCGATCGTCGCGCTGTCGGCAGGCGCCGTCGTCGTGCTGCTGTTCGGCCTGCTCCCCGGCCGGTTCGCGCGCGAGCGCGGCGTGCCGGTGCTGACGATCATCGCGCTCGCGGTCGCGATCGGCCTGGAGATCTGGCGGCTGAACCACCCGGCGACGATCATCCACGGCGCGCTGCGGATCGACGGCCTCGCGATCGTCCTCGACCTCGTGTTCGCCGCCGCCGCGCTCGCCTGCGTCGTGATGTCGTTGCCGACCAGGGCGCCGTCGAGCGCCGGCCATGGCGAGTATCACTCGCTGCTGCTGTTCAGCGTGCTCGGTATGACCGTACTCGTCTCCGCGCAGGATCTGGTGACACTGTTCATCGGCTTCGAGCTGCTGTCGATCCCGCTCTACATCCTGTGCGCCTCCGAATTCCGCCGCGAGGGCTCGCTCGAGTCGGGACTCAAGTACCTCGTGATCGGCTCCGTCGGCTCGGCGACGCTCGTCTACGGGCTGGCACTGATCTACGGCTCGACCGGCCAGACCGGGTTCAACGAGATCGCGAGCGTGATCTCGGCGGGCAAGGTCGCCGGCGGCCTGCTGGGCGACCCGATGTTGCTCACCGGCCTCGGGCTGATCATCGTCGGGTTCGCGTTCAAGGCCTCAGTGGCGCCATTTCATCAGTGGACGCCTGACGTCTACGAGGGCGCTCCGACGCCGATCACCGCGTTCATGGCGACCGCCACCAAGGCGGCCGCGTTCGGGGTCATCCTGCGCTTCTTCGACGTCGCCGTGATCGACGCTAAGGGCACCTGGGCTCCCGCCTTCGCGGCGATCGCGACGATCACGATCATCGTCGGCAACGTCGGCGCGCTGGGGCAATCGTCGCTCAAGCGGCTGCTCGGCTACTCGAGCGTCGCGCAGGCCGGTTACATGCTCGCCGGCGTGGTCGTGGGCACACAGCTCGGCGTCGACGCGACGGTCCTGTACCTGATCGTCTACCTGTTCATGAACATCGCTGCATTCGCGGTGATCGTCTCCCAGCAGGGCGAGCGCGCCGACGGTGACCAAATGTCGGGGATCTCGGGACTCGGAGCGCGCAACCCGTGGCTCGCCTGGTCGATGACGATCGCGATGCTCTCGCTCGCCGGGATCCCCGGGACGGTCGGCTTCATCGGCAAGTTCCAGCTGATCCACGCGCTCGTCAACGGCGACTACACGTGGCTCGGGATCGTGCTCGTGGTCGGGACGATGATCTCGCTCGGCTACTACCTGCGGGTCGTCGCGGCGATCTGGATGAGCGCGGCGACCCCGGCGCCGGCGGCGGTCCCGGCCGGCGCCCCCGGACCGCGCAGTCTGGCGCCGATCGCAGGCGGCTCGCCCGAGGCCGACGATCTGGCGCTCCCGGGCGGCGGCGTCGTCGCGGGCGGCGGTGGTGATGTCGCGGACGATGGCGGCAGCGGCGGTGCGCGCTCGCTGCCGAGCCCGTTTGAGCCGGTCACGCTCGTCGCCCTGCTGTTCGCCGCCGCGTGCGTGTTCTTCGGGATCTTCCCGACGCCGCTGTTCCAGCTCGCCGCGCACGCGGGGCGGGCGCTGTCAGGAGTGTTCTAGCCGACGACCTGCATATCGCTCGGAACGCTTTGCTCCACTATGGAGTCAAGCGTTCCAAGACCTCGGCTCACGCCGCCGCCGGCACCTCGAACGGCTCCGGACGCCGCGCGGGCGCGCGGGAGAAGCGCAGGACGCCGTCATCGACCTCGCGCATCCGCAGCGCCATCATGTCGAGCGCGTAGTTCTGGTGCATCCGCCAGGGTCGCTTTGACCCCTGGCGCGGGAAGCGGTCCAGCGAGCGCAGCACGTAGCCCGAGGTCAGATTCAGCAGCGGCTCGGAGGCGATCGAGGGATCGTCCTGGACGGCGACCACCTGCGTGTAGCCGTGCTGATCCATGTGGTTGAGCACGCGGCAGGCGTACTCGCAGGTCAGATCGCACTTCAGCGTCCACGAGGCGTTCGTGTAGCCAATCGCCATCGCGGCGTTCGGGACGCCGCTCAGCATCGTTCCCTTGTAGACCATCCGGCTGGCGAGGTCGACGGCCTCGCCGTCGACTGCGAGCTGCACCGCACCGAGCGCGACAAGGTTGAGGCCGGTGGCGGTCACGATCACATCGGCGTCGAGCTCAGCGCCGCTCTGTAGCCGGATCCCGTGCTCGGTCAGCGTC
>DATNKY010000787.1:0-3452 GCA_035603155.1 Solirubrobacteraceae bacterium | reverse complement strand
GGTCCACGGCTACGTGCTGACCGCCGACGAGGCGCGGCGAATCGGCAACCGGCTCGCGAAGCTGCCGCTCGCTCAGCGGCGCGAGGTCGCGGGCCTCGATCCGGATCGCGCGCCGACGATCGTCGCCGGGGCGCTGATCCTCGCCGAGGTGCTCAATCTGTTCGGCCTGGACCGGATCGAGGTCTCCGAGCACGACATCCTGCGCGGCGCAGCGCTGGGGCTCGGCGAGAGCAGCGCTAACAGAACCTAATCATTGCTGGACAAATGTTCGATTGCTGACATAATCCCGAACCAGCATCATGTTTGCGGGGTGAGGGACCGCTCAGGCGACCTCTCACCGACATAGACTCGGGCGAAGCCGCAGACAATACGGCGCCTCCCGCCGTCCGAGTCACGCAAAATGGCCCCATCTGGTACGTACCCCTGCCCGTCCCGATTGGGCCAAACCTGGATCGGAAGCCGCCCGCCTTGTGCGGGCGGTTTTCGTTCTGGTGACGATTTTTAGAGGCGCGCTTGCGCGCGCCTGTTTGGGTCACGGCGGCGCGGACGCCTGTGGCGCCCGGTTGAGTCGGCCGTCGCTCAGGCCAGGTTCGCGCGGCGCGGGTAGGCGACGCTCGGGTCGGTCAGCACGTTGACGAGCGCCGGCGCGCCGGCCTCGAACGCGCGCTCGAGCGCCGGGCGCAGCTGGGTGGGCTCGCGCACCAGCTCGCCGTGGCAGCCGAGCGCCTCGGCGAGTTGGTCATAGCGGGTCCCAGGCCGCAGGTCGGCGGCGACAGAGTACCCGTACAGGTACTCCATCGGATGCTTCTCGAGCGCCCAGATCCCGTTGTTGCCGATCACCCCGACGACCGCTACGCCATGGCGAGCGAGCGTGTCGAACTCCATCGCCGCGAAGCCGAACGCGCCGTCGCCGAGCAGCAGCACCACCTGGCGCTCGGGGTGGGCGAGCTTCGCGGCCAGCGCCTGGCCGGGGCCGGCCCCGAGACAGCCGAACGGTCCCGGGTCAAGCCAGCACCCGGGCCGGTAGGAGTCGACGACGCGACCCGCGTAGGAGACGAAGTCACCGCCGTCGCCGACGACGATCGCGTCGCGGTCGAGCAGCTGCGCGAGCTCAGCGTAGATCCGCATCGGGTGAAGCGGCGCGCGCTCGTCGGCGCGGTCGCCGGCCTCCTGCGCCCGCTTCTCGTCCTCGATCACGCGCAGCGACTCGATCCAGACCTCACGCTCGGACGCGGGGCCGTCGGCGGCCCCGTCACTCAGAGCCTCGAGCGTCGCCGGCAGGTCGCCGTACAGCCCGGCGCTGACCGCCCGCGGATGCTCACGCTCGGGTTCGGCGACGTCGATCGCGATCACCTCGCAGTCGGCGTCAAACGCGGCGCCGAACGCGAGCCGAAAGTCGAGCGGCACGCCGATCACGAGTGCGACGTCCGCCTGCCCGAGGCCGGCGCTCCGCGCGCGGGAGAAGAACAGCTCGTGGTCGGCTGCTACGCAGCCGCGGCCGAGCCCGTTGAGGAACACCGGCACCCGGTGGCGCTCGGCGAGCGCCTGCAGCTGGCGCTCGCCCTCGCCCCAGTAGAGGCCGCTGCCGGCCATGATCACCGGGCGCTCGGCGTCGCGCAGCAGCGCCACCGCACGGTCCAGCTCGTCGGGATCGGCGGCCCCGCAGCCCGGCGCGATCGGCCCGTCGAGCGCCGGCGCCGGAGCTTCGCTGAACACGTAGTCGAGTGGGAAGTCGAGGAACGTCGGCCCCATGTGGTGTGTGAGTGAGGTCCGCATCGCGCGCGCCAGCAGCTCAGGGATCTCGGCTGTCCCGTCGGGCGTGGCGGCGTACTTGACCAGCGGCGCGACGAACGGGATGTGATCGATCTCCTGCAGCGAGCCCTGGCCCCACCGAAACGCCGGCGCCCGGCCGCCGAGCACCAGCACCGGCGAGTGGTTCTCGCGCGCCGAGGCGATCGCGCTGATCCCATTGGTGACGCCCGGTCCGGCCGTCAGTGCGCACACGCCCAGCGAGCGGGTCACCTTCGCCCACCCCTCCGCCGCGAACGCCGCCGACTGCTCGTGGCGGACGTCGACGATCTCGATCCCTTCCGCGCGGCAGCCGTCGTAGATCGAGAACAGATGACCGCCGGAGAGCGTGAACAGCTTGCTGACGCCCTGCGCACGCAGCGCCCGCGCGATCAGCCTGCCGCCGTGCAGCCGCGTGTCGGTCTCGGTGACCACGGCTGCGGACGCTAACACCGCCGGCCGTTCAGCTACGTACCCGCATCGCGTTGACCACCGCGCCGCCGAGGATGATGATCGCGAGTATGTAGAACCAGCCGAGCACGATCAGGATGAACACGATCGTCGTTCCGAACTGCGCGATCGTCGAGATGTTGGTCAGATAGATCGGGAACGCGTAGTCGACGACCGCGATCGCCAGCGTCGCCCCGATGGCGCCGGGCCAGACGGCGCGCCATGGCATCGGGCGGTTGGGCACCCGCGAATAGATCAGCGCCAGGCAGCCGAACAGCAGGACGATCGAGATCGCCAGCGATCCCGCGTAGACGAGCACCGCCACGTGGGCGAGGTCGAACGGGAGGTCGTTTACTCCGGCGCGCAGGATGCTCTGCGCGGTCGGGACCGCGACCGTCGCGATCATGAACACGATCACGACGAGCAGCATCGCGAGTGCGAACCGCTTCTGTTTGAGCCACGGGCGCGACCGGCAGCCGTAGATCTGCGCGAAGGCGGTGTCGAGCGCGCCCCAGAACGACGACCCGAGCCACAGGCTCGCGATCAGCGCCAGCACGCCGGTGCTCGTGGTCGAGCTGGTGATCTCGCCCAGCAGCGAGTCGAGCGTGTGCGCGGTCGCCCCCGGGAACACCTCGCGCAGATCGCCGACCACGCTGTGCTGGACCGCCGTGCTCGACAGGACCTGACCGGCGACGAACAGCCCCAGCAGCGCGATCGGGATGATCCCCAGCAGCATGTTGTAGGCGACCATCGCCGAATTGCCGGTGAGGTTCGCATCCCATGCAATCCGCCAGAAACGACGGAATGGCGAGGCGATCCGCGACCGCATCGTGGCTCGGACGTCGCGGCGGGGTGCCGAGGCCGGGGCGCCTGGCTGGACCGGCGGCGGAGCGCTGAGCTGAGAGGACGCTTGGGCGCTTGGCCGCGCCGGCGGCGGGGGGCTCGGCTGGACCGGCGCTGGGGCGCCCGATCTGACCGGCGGCGGAGCGCTCAGCTGAGCCGATGCTTGGGCGCTCGACCTGACCGGCGGCGGAGCGCTTGGCTGGACCGACGCGGGGGCGCCCGGCCTGGTCGGCGCTGAGGCGCTCGGCCCGACGGGCGCGGGAGCGCCCGGCCTGGTCGGCGCTGCGGCACTGGATTGGACCGGCACGGGGGCGCCCGGCCGGGCCGGCGCTGAGGCGCTCGGTGGGGCACGTCCGACCCGGTCGACAGGA
>DATNKY010000548.1:0-8049 GCA_035603155.1 Solirubrobacteraceae bacterium | reverse complement strand
AACCGCAGGTAGGAGAACTCCTCGAGCCCCATCTTGCCCAGGAAGTGATCGATCCGGTACAGCTGTGACTCGTCGAGGTAGCGGTGCAGGTCGCGCGAGAGCGCCCGCGCCGAGCGCAGATCGTCGCCGAACGGCTTCTCGACAACGACGCGCTGGCCCCGCGAGACGAGCCCCTGGTTGGACAGGCCCTCGACGACGGTCGCAAACAGAGACGGCGGGATCTCGAGATAGAAGGTGGGATACGAGGCATCGCCGAGCGCGGCGGCCAAGCGCTTGAAGGTCTCCGCGTCAGCGGAGTCGCCGCCGACGTACGTCAGCCGGCGGGCGAAGCGCGAGAAGACGCGCTCTGAGATCTTCTCTCCGGTCTCCTGGATCGACTGGCGAGCGTGCTCGCGCAGCCGCTGGTCTGACCAGTCGCTGCGCGCGACCCCGATCACCGGGCAGTCGAGCTGCCGCCGGCGCTCGAGACGGTAGAGCGACCGCAGCGTCTGCTTGCGCGCCAGATCGCCCGTGATTCCGAATATCACCAGCGCGTCGGCTTTTTGGGGCGTGGTGCTCATCGGGCCCAGACGCTACCCGACCTTGCGGCGTGCATGTTCGGAACCCGAGCCGCGCTTGTCGCGGGCCCTCGTCGCGCGCCGCCTGCGCGCCGCCTGTCCCCGCTTGCGCAGCCTGAACGCGAGCGCGACCTGCTCCGCCGTCGGGTCGGTCTCGAGCACCACCGGCAGACGCTCGAACCTGGGCTCGGAGAGGAAAGCCGAAAGCGCGCGTTCGCCGAGCTCGCCCTCGCCGAGCAGCGCGTGGCGGTCCCGGTTGGAGCCCAGCCCCATCTTCGAGTCATTGACGTGCAGCGAGCGCAGACGCTTGAGCGACACGACGCGGTCGAGCTCGTTCAGCGTCTCGGCGATTCCCTCGGCCGTGCGGATGTCGTAACCCGACGCGAACAGGTGGCAGGAATCGAGGCAGATGCCGAGTCGCGGCCCGCCGCCGGCCGCGTCGATCAGCGCCGCGAGCTCCTCGAACGAGCGCCCGAGCGTTCCGCCGGCGCCCGCTGTGTCCTCGAGGTGCAGTTCGCAGCGCTCGGATTCGGACAGCGCCTCGGAAATCACCTCGCCGGCGCGCTTGATCGCGCGACCCACGTCGCCCTGCTTGGCGGACCCGGGGTGCAGCACGACGCCGGTGGCGCCGATCCCGCGCCCGACGCGCAGCGATTGGATCAGCGAGGTTCGCGACTTGGTGCGGATCTCGCGGTCCTCCGAGGCACAGTTGACCAGGTACACGGCGTGGATCAAGACCGAATTGATCCTGCTCGGCTTCAGCGCCTCGCGGAACTGCGCGAAGTCATCCTCGTCGTAGGCGGTCGGGCGCCACATCCGCGGCGACTGGTTGAAGATCTGGATCGACTCGCAGCCGAGGTCCGTGCCGCGCTCGATGGCCTTGGGCAAACCGCCGGCCGGCGATACGTGCGCGCCGATTAGCATCCTGTAGTGGTTCTCATGCGAGTTCGCTTTGCTCCATCTCCGACGGGGGCGCTGCACATCGGCGGCGCCCGAACAGCGCTGTATAACTGGCTGCTCGCCCACAGACCGGGCGAGGCGCCCCAACAGCGCGCGGGCACCCTCGTGCTGCGGATCGAAGATACAGATCGCGAGCGCTCGACGCCTGAAAATGTCGAGCAGATCCTCGACGCGCTGCGGTGGCTGGGGCTCGATTGGGACGAGGGCCCGATCTTTCAGTCAGAGCGATCCGAGCGTCACCGCGATGCGCTCGCGCAGCTGCTCGCCGGCGGACATGCCTACCACTCCAGCGCGACCGCGGAAGACGTCAACGGATACAAGCTCAGGTACGGCAGCGATCGTGGCTTCCGCGGCGAGGCCGAGGACGAAGGCGCCGTCCGCCTCCGCGTGCCCGACCAGGGCGAGACGGTCGTCGACGATGTGATCCGCGGCCAGACGAGCTTTCCGAACGTCAGCATGGACGACCCGGTGATCGCCCGCGCCGACGGCTCCCCGCTGTACAACTTCGCGGTCGCAATCGACGATCTCGACGCCGGCATCACGCACGTCGTACGTGGCGAGGACCACCTCTCGAACACGCCCAAGCAGCTGCTGGTGCTAGATGCGCTCGGAGCGACACCGCCGCGGTACGCCCACCTGCCGTTGCTCCATGGTCCCGACGGCCGCAAGCTGTCAAAGCGCCACGGTGCCGCCTCGGTGCAGGAGCTCCGCGATGCCGGCTACCTGCCGGAGGCGGTACTCAACTACATCGCGCTGCTCGGCGCCGGGTTCGCCGCCGACGAGGAGCACTTCACGCTCAACGAGCTCGCCGAGCGCTTCCGTCTCGAGCGGGTATCACGAAACCCGGCCGTGTTCGACGAGCGCAAGCTGCGCCACATGAACGGCGTCCACCTGCGCGAGCTCGACACCGACGAGCTCACCCGGCGGCTCGAGCGGTTCACCGGCCGCACCGGGCTTGCCGGCGCGGCCGAGATCTCGCAGGAGAAGATCCAGACGCTCGCGGACTTCTGGCCGCTGGTCTCGTTCGTGTTCGACGGCCCGGTCGACGACCCCGTGGCGTTCGAGAAGACGATCGGCAAGGAGGGAGCGGTGAAGTCCTTGACCGAGGCCCGCGCCGCCCTCGCTGCGGCAGAGCCGTACGACACCGAGGCGATCGAGACGGCGCTGCGCGGCGTGGTGGAGGGCAGCGGGGCCAAGCCGGGCCAGGTGTTTCAGCCGATCCGGGTCGCGATCGCAGGTCAGACCGTGTCACCGGGCATCTTCGAGACGCTCGCGCTGCTCGGACGTGAGGAGAGCCTGGCGCGGATTGACCAGGCGCTCCGTCGCGCCGGGGCCTGATCGCGGCTCACCGGACTAAACCGGGGTGGGGGAAGTGCCGATGCTCTTATGTATGGCCGGGATCCTCGTCATGAAACCAATCGCTGGCAGGAAGGGATGAGTGAGCCGACGGTGGCGGCGGCCGGAGCTGTGAACCCAACCCCTACCGATCCATACGCATCCCGTGAGCACCACCACAATGAGGGCCACGGACGGCGGCTGACCGCCGCCTTCGAGGCGCTCGAGGTCTATCCGGTGCTAGTTGAGTCGCGCAACCGGGTGCTGCGGCTGTTCGAGGCCGGCGAGCCCTCTGCGTCGGACGTCGTGTCAGCGGTCGAGGCCGACGTCGCGCTCACGGTCACCGTCGTCCGGCTCGCCAACCAGGTGAGTGGGCCACGGGAGGGTCGCGTCGACAGCGTCGTCGCCGGCGTCGAGGTGCTTACCCCGCTGACCGTCCACGCGATCGCCACGCGGGCGCGGACGTTTGACTTCTTCGAGCGGTCGGCGATCTGGCAGGGGATCCCCGAGCGGTTCCGACTGCACGCGGTCGCGACGCAGCGTGCCGCCGACCGGCTCGCGCGCGAGATCGGTTATGAGGCCCGGGATCGCTTGACGGTGACCTCGCTGCTGCACGACATCGGCAAGCTGGTGCTGATTCACGCCTACCCGGGTTTTCCGGGTCAGGTTCACGGCGATGCGGTCACACCCGAGGAACGGATCGAGCGCGAGCGCCGCGAGCTGGGGGTCGACCATGCGCTGGTCGGTGGCGTGCTCGCACGGCGGTGGGGGCTGCCGTCGTCGATCGCGACGGTGATCGAGCATCACCACGCGGCGGGCGGCGAGGACGAGGCGTCTCTCGTGAGGCTCGCCGACATGCTCGCGCACTATGTGCTCGGCGGCGCGATCTCGCCGTCCGAGATGCTCGCGTCCGCGCGCTCGATCGGAGTCGGCACGGCCGGCCTTCGCACGGTCATGTACGAGCTGCCGCTGCCGTCCGTCACGGGCCGGTCGCGCCGGGTCGAGCCGTGCCCGATGTCCGCACGCGAGATCGAGGTCCTGCGCCGGCTCGCCCGGGGAATGGTCTACAAGCAGATCGCGGTCGAGCTCGGCCTCTCGAGCAGCACTGTCCGGACCCACCTTCACAACGTGTACGGCAAGCTCGGCGTGATGGACCGCGCGCAGGCCGTCCTGATCGCGACCGAGCGGGGCTGGATATAGCGCTCGCGGTAGCTCCGTGCCCGCCGCGGGTGCCGCGATGGCGCGCCGCGCGGCCGTGACGCCGGCCCGCTGCCGTCCGCGAGATCGGGCTACGATCGACCACCGATGATCTCGATCACGACCAAGTCGCCATACGCGCTGAGCGCACTCGTCGAGCTGTACCGGCACGGCGACTCGGGGCCGGTCCCGATCGCGGAGCTCGCCCGGCGCCGTCAGATCCCGGTCCAGTTCCTCGAGCAGCTGTTCGCGACGCTTCGCCGCGCGGGCGTGGTCCGCTCCCAGCGCGGCGTCAAGGGCGGCTACACCCTTGCGCGACCCGCGGCCGAGGTCACCGTCCTCGAGCTGGTCGAGCTCCTCGACGGCCCGGTGGGCCGCGGCGCCCGCGGGGTCTTCGCCGACGCCGCCGAGGCCGCCGGAGCGGTGCTCGCGGAGGCGACGATCGCGTCGGTCGCCGAGCAGGAGATTCAGGCTGCCGGCGCGCCGATGTATCAGATCTGAAACTACGCTCGGCCGCGACTCAGCCGCCGTTGATCGAGAGCTCGCTCAAGAACGAGTTGGCGACCGATGCGTACCACCGGGCGCAGCCCTTGCAGAGCTTGCCGGAGCCCGGGTCGTTGAGGCCGAAGCCGGCCACGCTCAAGCGGGTCTCAAGTGCCGAGTTCAGCAGCTTCTGAGTGGTCTGCTTGTGGCCGTTGGGGTTGGTGCTGAGCCCGGCGAGCAGCTCGATCCCCAGGTGGGCGGCGATCGCCTGGAGGCTGGCGGCCTGCACGAACGAGGCGTACCTGCTCGGGTGATCCTCGTTGCCCTGGGCGTCGATCTCGAGCGCGTCAGCGGACTTGGCGACCGTCGAGGCGATGTTCAGCTTCAAGAACTCGGAGTACAGCTGTCCGGGCTTGGTCGCGGGCGCCTTCGCATACACGAGGCTCGTCGACGGTGCGCCGATGAGCAGCAGGCCGGCATGGTGCGCGACGTTCGCGGCGCGGGTGAAGTAGATCCCAGGATGGACCTGTTCGGCGCGGGGCGTCTGGGGGCCGAACACGTCCTGGAACATCACCGCCCGGGTGCCGGGCGGCAACCTGCGGCCCATGACCGCCGCGGCCAGCGACGTCTCGCTCGTGAACTTCGCGGTCGCCAGCGCGGCCGGCGCGGACAGGTTCGTCAGCGTCGTCGCGTTGCCGCCGATCACGTAGGTGCGCGGCGTGTCGAACAGATGCACCGCTTGAGCCGGGTCGAGGCGGTTGAGCGCCTTGAGCGCCGTGTTGCTGATCGCCCATGCCGGGGAGCCGATGATCTGCGTCGGCCCGCCGGCCTGCGCGAGGCCGGCGTACTCGCCGAACAGCAGCTCGCCGGGGCCGCCGTTGGGCACACCACAGGCAAAGGCGGTGAAACTCGTGGGCGCGTATGACGCGTAGTCGGCGATGATCGTTCCAGGCAGGTCGAACGCGAAGCCGACCAGGCCGATCTGCTTGGACATCAGGTAACCGAGCAGCAGCGTGGACGCGGTCGGGGCATTCGCGATGCAGTCGTGCGTCGAGTTCTGGTCCCACTCGGTGATGACCACCGGGTGCACCGCCGCCAGGTTGCCGAACGCCTTGTTCCAGCGCGAGATTCCGCCCGTCAGCGTTGGGTAGTGGATCCCGTACGCCAGCTGCGGGTTGGCCGGGTTCGATGGATCGACGACGGCCGGCATCCCCGCGAGCGTGAGCTCGCCACTGAGCCCCGGGATGATGATGACGTTGCCCGCGCCTTCGGCGCGGATCACGTCAACCAGCGATTGGACGCCGACCGCCTGGCAGGGCTGCCCGTTGTTCTGGGTCAGCGAGCCGCCGTTGAGCCAGATCTGCCAGTTGCGAGCGGTCGCGTTCAGACCCGGCTCGTTGTAGAGCTCGAACATCACGCCGGGGTCGCCGCCGAACATCGACGCCAGCTCGGTCCAGACCCGTTCGGTGCCCGTGTCGGGCACGGGACAGCGCGAGTTCAGGCCCGCGGGCCCCTCGGCCTGGACCGAGACGATCACGCTCAGGCCGAGGCTGCGCGCGAGTTCGACACCGTTCTGCACCTCCCGTACGTACGCCGGCGAGTAGATCGTGCTGTCGGGGTCGAGTCCGAAGTTGCTGACCTGGAAACGGACCGTGTCGGCGCCGTCGGCGACTGCCTGGCTGAGCTCGTGAGCGCTGAAGTTCTGATGCGCGGCGACGTACTTGCCGCTCAGTGCGTTGTCGGGTGCCACGAGCCCGACGATCTGGACTCCTCGCGGGATCCAGGGAACGCCGTTCTTGAGCAGCTCCGAACCGAGCACCGTGACTCCGGGCGGCCCGGTAGCCCGCCGGCGGGCGGCGCCGGCGTCACCCGGCCATGCGAGCGCGAGCGCCGCGACCAGGCACGTAACCAGCGCCAGTAGCAGCGGGCCCCGAGCCGATCGCAACGGCGTCGCGGCGGTCACAGCCGACCGCGGGCGCAAAACGCCGTTGAGCATTAGGTCTCCCATCCAAATGGCTCAGCCGTTCGGCGCCCTTCGCCAGAGCGGCTGCACGTGCAGAACACGTCGGCACCGGCGAAAGTCGCGGTCGCACAACCGGTTGGCAGAGTTCTGACGGCCGGGCTTCGCTGTTTGAGCAACTTGGTGTTCGGACTCCAATGCGACGGCATTTGCGGCCCGGGGCACATGTGTGTCGGTCGCCGGCAGGGGGAGGCGATTCGTGATGTTAGGCGAGTTTTGCCTGCAAGTGGCGGCTAGGCGCGGACCGAGGCGGAGCGCCCGAGCACCTTGCCCGAGCTGTCGAGCGCCTCGACCGAGAGCACCGGTGGGGGATTTGGCACCGTGATCTGCGTCTCGAAGCCGGCCACCGACGCGCTTCCGATCTGCCTCAGCGCGTTGCCGTCGGAGCCGCCAAGGATTCCCCAGTGCGAGACGCCGGTCGCGCCGTTCCAGCTCACGTGCAGCTGCACGTGGCTGCCGCTGCGGGCGGCCGTCACATTTGGTGCCTGCGCCGGCGTCGCGCTCCAGGTTTCCTTGAAGGCGCGGTACGACGACACGCCCGGCGTCAGCCGGCCATCAAACAGGACCTTCCCGCCGGCGCTGTATTCGGTGAAGTAGCTCGACGCCCCCCAGCCGATGAGCTTGTGGCCCTGGTCGAGCTCCTGGACGCTTCCGAGCGCCTCCGAGAGAACCGCCGGATGGTGGAAGTACTCGTGGCGGATCGTCGCCCTCCGGCTCTTCTCATTGAGCGAGAGGACGAGACCGCGAGACTGCCTGGCCTGATTGGGCGGCCCGCCTTCGTTGTCGAAGATCGTCAGGATGCCGCCGGGATGCAGTGTCACGTGGTGCTGGAAGGCGAAGTGCGTGTGCGCGCCCATCTTGAAGTTGCCGTCCTTGCCGCCGAGCTTCCATAGGACCTTGCCGTTCTTGCGGTCGACCTTGTAGACGGCCCACGTGTTGCGACTCGAGACGATCAGGTTCTGGTCAGCGGGGTCGATGCAGATCGAGTTGATGTGGAAGTAGTCCCACGAGTTCCCCGCTTTCGAAGGGACGTGCTGGTAGGACGCGCCGAATCCGACGTGATCATCCGAGCGCCACTGGAACACCACCTTCCCGGTGGCGATGTCAACCTCCTGGATGACGCCGTAGAAGTACGGGCCGCGGCGGGTTCCCCGCCCCGCCGGGAGCTTGCCGATCGCCTTCCCATAGCAGGTGAACAGCGCCGTGCCACGGTCGGTGAGCATGAACTCGTGCAGATCGCCGCGGTAGCCGTTACCGCCATGCACCTGGGCGATCTGGCGGTACTGCTGGTCGTAGATCTCGTAGTGGCCGACGCCATGGGCCGAGACGACCGCGCCCTGAAACCACGTCAGGACAGGCTGACCTTTGTAGCTCTGGACCCGGAGGTTGAACGCCCGCAGGCCCTTCGGGAGCGGCTTGAACCAGACCAGTTGTCCGTTGGAGTCAAAGATCAGCGGCCCCTGCTGGGAGGGTCCCGAGTGCGCGTCGGTCAGCACG
>DATNKY010000765.1:0-5109 GCA_035603155.1 Solirubrobacteraceae bacterium | reverse complement strand
GAGCTGCCGCACGCCGTCGAGGTGGTTCCGGGCGATCTCGCTGATCCTCGATCTCTCGACGACGTGACCGCCGGCGCCGACGGCGCGTTCTTGCTGTGGCCGTTCACCGCGCCCGAGCGGGCCGACGAGGTCGCGGTCCCGGTGGTGCAACGACTACAACGGAGCAGCCGCACATTTGTACATGGGCGTGGCAAATGTGCTAAGACTCGACCCGCATGCAGACCGGGACCGTCTTTCATCCCCTGGGCCTCGACCGGGCAAGGATGCTCGAACTGATGGCGGAGCAGGGACTGGCCGGCATCCTTCTGACGTCCCCCGAGAACGTGTTCTACACGAGCGGCTACACCGCGCTGCCGAGCTCGGGCAACCCGATCCTGTACACGCTGCGCAATCGGCTTCCGTTCGGGACCTACATCGACGAGCAGGGCAGGGTCGCGCTGCTGTGCTGGGCGTTCTCGGCCCAGGGTGTCGACTTCGGCGCCGATGAGATCGTCGGCTTCGATGATCTGGCGGGTGCGCACGAGGCGTTCCAGAGCGTGGTGGGCGATCGGCTCGCTTCCGGCGGCACGCTCGGCGTCGAGTCGACCTGCCCGCGATGGGTGCTCGAGCTCCTCACAAGCGGCGCTGGAGATCCGGCGCTCGGCTCGGCCGATGGTGTGCTGTCCGAGCTGCGGCTGATCAAGTCGGACGAGGAGGTCGCGCTGATCGCGGCCAGCACCGAGCTCATCGAGCGGACCGTCGGCGAGCTGTTCGACGTACTCAAGCCCGCCGGCTCGCGGGTGGCGCTGATGCGTGAGGCCAAGGAACGGCTCTACCGCCACGGAGCGGATGGGATCAGCCACGTGACGTTCTCGTTCGCGACCGAGAATCCCGAGGTCGAAATCGACGAGAGCTTTGACCCGGGCCGGCTCGCGACGCTCGACCTCGGCGCGATCGTCGGCGGGTACTGCTCGGACAACCGCCGCTACGCCTACTGTGGCGAGATCCCGGCGACGCTCCAGGCGCGCTATCAGACGATGGTCGAGATCGTCGACGAGGTGGGTGCGGCGCTGAAGCCCGGGACCCCGTACGCCGAGCTCCAGCAGCTCGGGGTCGATCTGTTCGAGCGCAACGGGATCGAGCTGCTCAAGCGCTTCACACACGTGGGTCACAACATCGGGCTGGAGACTGAGGAGGAGTGGATCGATGACCGCCCCGATCGCTCGATCAAGGCCGGGATGGTGATCAACATCGAGCTCTACTCGCACGCGGAGACCGGAGAGCAGATCGGCAACGAGGAGACCTACGTGGTGCAGGGGGACGGCCCGCGGCGGCTGAGCGTGTTGCCGCGGGAGATCCGGTCGATCGCTTGAGCGCGCCGGTCAACATCGGCCTGATCGGGCTCGGCCAGATCAGCGTCGCTCATGTTGAGGGCTACAGGCGATCTCCACACGTGAACATCGCCGCCGTGTGCGACGTCGACGGTCAACGTGCGGATGCGAGCGCCACAGAACTCGACGTCAAGGCCTACACCGACTACCGGGAGTTGCTCGCAGAATCCGCGATAGACGCCGTCGACGTGATCCTGCCGCACAACCTTCACCACGGCGTGGTGGGCGATGCGCTTGACGCCGGCAAGCACGTGATCGTCGAAAAGCCGCTGGCCCTGACGCACGACGACTGCGTTGACCTGATCGATCGTGCGCGGGATGCGGGGCTGACGCTGTCGGTGGAGGAGAACACCCGCTTCGTCGCCGCCTACGTGGAGGTGCAGCGGATGCTCGAGGCCGGCACGCTTGGCGAGATTCGCTTGATCAGAACGATCATCTCCGGCAGCGAAGTGAGCCGGCTGCGCAACACGTCACTCTGGAAGGGGCGCAAGGACGGGTCGGGCGGCGGAGCGATCATCGACGCCGGACCGCACTCGTTCTATCTGCTGAAGTGGCTGTTCGGGGAGATTGCGACCGTGCGCGCCTTTCACGATCGCCTGATCGACGAGGCGCAGGTCGAGGACAACGGCGTCGTCGCCGGCCGGCTTGCGAGCGGTGCCCTATTCCGCTGCGAGTTCACGTTCACAGCCGAGGTGCCGTGGGGCGAGCGGCTCGAGGTCTACGGCAGCGAGGGTACGGTGATCGTCGATCAGCTGCTCGATCCGCCGGCGGTCCACATCCGGTGCAACCAGGATTACGACCGCGTCGCGCTGGAAGGCGTCCCATTCAACCCGCAGGGGTGGAAACGGGAGTCGATCGCCGTCTGCGTGGAGCAGTTCGCGGCCGCGCTCGCCGAGCATCGACCTCCGCCGGTGGATGCCGGCGACGGCGCCTACGGCGTACTCGTGTCCGAGCGGGCCTACGCTTCCGCCGCGCAGGGCGGCGTCGAGCTCGAGCTAGCGGCGGCCCTCAGCTGAGCTGCAAGGCGCCGGTGGCCGGCCGTCGGCCGAGCGCGCGCGGCGGCGGCCACACCAACCTCATTTGATCGCCAGCGGGTTGACCGGTGCCCCTACCGCCCGTTCGAATGGCAGCGGCGCCGCGGCGAACAGGAACTCGTAGACCCCGTCACGGGCGCAGTCGTGCGCGAGCGCGTCGAGATCGAACAACTCGCCGAGCATCATCCCCATCTGGACGATCGCGATCGCGTGAAACGGCATGTGGATCGCGTCGGGATCAGGCCCGAGGCCGATCGCCTCGACCGCCCAGGTGTCGGACGCGACCGCGGCGACGCGCTGCTCGTGCAACCACGGCAGGGCGTCAAAGCTGAGTCCCGGCTCGGGCCCGTGCGTGAAGCCGGTCCAATCGCCCCTGGCCCGGAAGTGCCCGAGGTTTCCCGTGCGGATGAACAGGACATCGCCCGGCTTGGAAACGATCCGCTCCTGCTCGAACGCCCGCTCGAGCTCGTCGGTCGTGATCTCGTACGCCGGGGGCAGGACGTCGAGGCCGTGCAGCCCTGGGATGTCGAGCAGCACCCCGCGGCCCGCCATCCGGTCGCGGACCTCGGTGATCGAGTTGCGGTGCGCGCCCTCGGCGCCGACCAGGCGACAGTCACGATCGTTGTACATCCGCTCGCCGTAGAAGACGTGCGCCAGCGAGTCCCAGTGCGTGCTCGCCTGCAGCGCCATCGTGACCATGTCATCGGAGTAACCCCATCCGTCCGGTGCGCCACACTGGCCTCCGGCCGCCAGGTCGACGCCGGTGTCGAGCATCACGTGCTGCGGGTTCAGGCGGCGCTCGTGCGGCGGCTGCGGACCCTGGCGCGAGAACGTCAGCGCCAGCGACAGCACCCTGCCGGTGCGCACCAGCGACGCGGCGTCGCGGCGTCGCTCGTCGGTGATGTGGTTGACGGTGCCGATCTCGTCCTCGGCACCCCACCGGCCCCAGTTGCAGACCCGCGGCGTCATCGCCTCTATCAGGGCACGCGCTTCGTGCTCGGTGAACGCCGAGTCGAGCGTCACCTAGTGTCCCAATTCAGTCACGCGCGAACTGCGGCAGGAACCGGGCGTTGGCTTCCATCATCTCGTCAAACAGCTCCCTGGTCTGATCGAGATCGAGTCGCGCCGCGGCGAGCGGATCGAGCACGAACGCTTGAAAGGCTGCATCGCGGTCACCGGTCAGCGCCGCCTCGGTCGTGATCCGCTGCACCGAGTGGTGCAGGCGCAGATGGGCGGCGAGCGCCTCGGGGAGCTCGTTGCTCGCGATCGGCCGGATCCCCTGGCCACCGACCAGCGCCTGAACCTCGACGATCGCGTCATCGGCCATGCCGGGGATTGCGCCGTCGTTGCGCGTGTTGACGATGTAGAGCTCGTTGCGGTTCTCAGCGATCGCGCTGATCACGTCGACCACGTCGATCCCGGCGTCCTCGGCGCCCTCCGGCAACGCGGCCAGCGAGATCTCCTCGGCCGGCTCGGGCGCGCTCCACCGAGCCGCCAGGGCCTCCCACTCGGCGGCGCGGGCACGCTGCTCGTCCATCACGTAGATGCGCCTGCCGTACTCCATCGCGAGGCCCTGAGCCCGCCCCTGATACGGCTCGGTCAGATGCTGGAGCTGCGGGTAGAACTCGACCCAGTGCGCCCAGCAGTACGGGAGCATCCCGTAGACGTCCATCACCCACTGCTCGATCGGCTCGCTGACGTTCGCACGTGCGAGCTCGAGCGCGTCGCGGCCGTCGACCAGTCGCAGCCGCGTCACGCCCGCGCAGTGGTTGAGACCACCTACCAGCGCGGGCAGCTCCAGCTCCTCGGGGGCGACGCCCACTCGCTCGGCGAGCCACACGGCGTCGCGAGGCATCCACGTGCACGAGCACAGCGAGGCAGAGTTGACGTCGGGGACGCTCTTGAGCGCGAGCGTCATCGCGGTCGCCGGATTGGTGTAGTTGAGAATCCAGGCGCCGGGCGCCACCTGGGACACGTCGGCGGCGATGCTGCGCAGCACCGGCGCGTTGCGAAACGCTCGCATGATGCCGCCGGGACCGATCGAATCGTGGATGTGCATGAACACGCCGTGACGCGCCGGGATCTCGATGTCCTGCTCCCAGGAACTCATCCCGCCGACTGAGATCGCGACGATCACGAAGTCCGCCCCGGTGAGCGACTCGCGCTGGTCCTGGGTGCTCTCGATCTCGAGCCTCGCGCCCTCGGCCGCCACCAACCTGCGAGCGAGCCGGTCCATGACCTCGAGCCGGCCGCCGTCCACATCCATCAGTGCGACGGTGCCGCCCTCCATGCACGGCGCCTGGATGAAGCGCCGCAGCAGACCGGGCACGAACATGCTGCTGCCACCGCCGATGATCGTCACCTTCAAAGCCACGCGATCCTCCTCACTGCTCCGCGAACGATTAGCTCCTTGCCGTCATTCTCAACGTGCGCCCACGGCCGGCGGCCAGCGCAGCGCCGCCGGGATCCGGCCCGGGAGGGCGTCGAGCGCTTGGCGATTGTGGACGAAGGCGGCGTCGGCATTTTCCCCGGCCAGGGCGCGCATGCTGTGGAGGAGCAGCTCGGACTGATGTTCGATGACGTTCGCCGAAGCGCCGCCGATGTGGGGCGTCAGGGTCACGTTCGGAAGCTCGAGCATCGGATTGCGCGAGGACAGCGGCTCATCGGGAAAGACGTCGAGCCCGGCTCCCGCGAGCCGGCCGGCC
>DATNKY010000683.1:0-3261 GCA_035603155.1 Solirubrobacteraceae bacterium | reverse complement strand
TCGGCGCCCCATCGATCGAGACGATGCTTGCCGTCGTCTATGACCGTGGCGTTGCGCAAGGGCGAATCTCCGTCACCCGGTTGGCTGAACTGATGAGTGAAAATCCGGCGCGAATCTTCGGGTTATGGCCCCGTAAGGGGGCGATCGACCTCGGCGCCGACGCCGACCTCGTGTTGTGGGATCCGGATGGTACGACGGTGATCTCAGCGCAGCAGCTTCACAGTCGGTCGGGTTATTCGCTGTACGAGGGGCAGCGTCTCACGGGCAAGCACGTGGCCACACTGTCCCGCGGCCGCCTGATGGCGCGCGACGGTGATCTTGTCGACGATTCAGGATCGGGAGAGTTTCTTGCGACCGGCGCGGGAGACCTGCTGCGAGACGATCCGCCGCGGATGTTCGCGGACTCTGCGCTAGACGGGACGTAGGTGTCGATCCGATTCCGCCACGAGCTCGATGAATGCTCGACGCGCTCTGTCAAGAGGCTTGCACCGGGCTTCCGAGGATGAGCGAGGGTAGACACCGTGCAAATCATCCGCCGAGTGGCAATGATCATGGAGCAGCTGGCTCACGCCCCGCAGGGCATGACGCTCTCGGAGCTCTCGGCCTCAACCAGCTTGGCCCCGGGAACGTGCCACCGATTGCTCGCGGGACTGCAGGAGGCGCGTCTTGCCGATCGCGACGAGGCATCGCTTCGCTGGCGCCCGGGCTTGGGCTTGGTTCGGATCGCGTCCACCCTGAACAATGGGCGCGGCGCAGCGAGCATCGACCGTGTTCTGGAGGGGTTGCGCGATCGATGGCAGGAATGCTTCTTCGTCTCGGTCCTGACCGAAGAAGCGGTCGTATGCATCCGCTCGGTCGAGACGACGGATCCGAATCGTGTCAGCGTCACCGTTCCGCCTGGACGGCGACTGCCATTGCATGCGTCAGCCTCCGGCAAGGCGATCATCGCCGCCCTTCCGAAAGCCACCGGTCACGCGATGCTAACCGCCCCACGACGGACGAGATTTACCGATTCGACGCTGACTCGGTTGGGCGATATCGATCGGGATCTCGCTTCCACGCGCGAGCGCGGGTATGCGACCTGTGATCAGGAGCTCGAGACCGGGGTGCTTGCGTACGCGGTCTCGTTCCGTGATCCGCAAGATGAACTCCGCAGCCTGGGGGTGATCGGGCCGCGCGAGCGCCTGATCGAGCACGCAGAGGCCGGGCTTCTGCGTGCGCTGATCGATGCCGGTGCGGATCTTGGCGCGACGCCACGCGCGCCCGCCGAGGCGCACGCCTGACCCAGTCGGGAATAGCGATCTAACCCCGCGTCGACCGACGGCGACTTGTGGCTAACGGGCGTGATCGGCCGCGCCTCGGAGCCGGACAGGGCCTGGATCGCGCTCCGCGTCGAAGCGACCCGGCTGATGGGAATTCTGGTACGGTATCGCGTGGAAATCTTTTCCGTGTGACGGAAACCAGCATCGCCAGATGCCCCCGACCAAGTTCACTCCTTCGACGTGGCTGTCCGGCCTGGTTGCGGAGATGCCGGGGCTGCAAATCCGCGAGCTGGAGCCGGATGAAAGCCAGCACATCGAGCTGGCATTCGCCGACACGTTCGCGGCTATCGCCGCGACGCGATCGAGATGGTGACGTGCTCGCGGCTCTGATGAGGGGATACGGTGGCGCCGAGACGCTGTCGGTCGAACAGGTCCGGGACCCGGCTCCCGGTCCGGGAGAGCTTGTGGTGAGAGTCGAGGCGGCGGCCCTGAACCATCTCGACATCGATCTGCGCGCGGGGACCTCGCGCATCCCGCTCGAGCTGCCCCACATCCTCGGCTGCGAGGGCGTCGGCCGGGTGGAATACGTCCCGCCGGGCTCACGTCCGAAGGTGTCGGTGGGCGACCGCGTGATGATGCTTGAAGAGCTCCCTTGCGGTCACTGCAGGGAGTGCGTCACCGGCCGGCAGAACCTCTGCGATGCGGCGACCTGGCTTGGGGTCAGCCGGCCCGGCTGTTATGCGCAGCTGATCGCGGTGCCATCCGAAGGCGTGCTGGTGCTTCCCGAGGAGCGCGACGCGTTCCAATGGGCGGCGGTTCAGGCCGCCTTCGGAACGGCGTGGCACATGCTGATAACGCGTGGCGCCGTCGTCGCCGGCGAGCGGGTTCTGATCAACGGGGCTGCGGGTGGTATCGGAAGCGCCGCCATTCAGGTGGCGGTTCTAGCTGGAGCCGAGGTGATTGCGACCGCTGGATCGGACGAGAAGCTCACCCAGGCGCGCCAGCTCGGAGCGTCATGGGCGATCAATTACGCCGCCGATGGATGGGATGCCGAGGTGCTGGAAGCCACGGACGGACAGGGGGTCGATCTTGTGTATGACCACGTCGGCGGCGACGTTCTGGTCACGAGCCTTCGGACCCTTCGTCCGGGCGGACGGGTGGCCACCTGCGGAGCCCACGCAGGGGAAACCGTCCCGCTCGACGTAATCGAGCTGTTCAGGGCCGAACGCACGATCATTGGCTCCCGATCGTTTACAGCACGCGAGCTCGCCACCGTTGTGGACTTGGTCGCGGCCGGGAAATTAGAGCCGGTCATCGATAGTGTGCTGCCGCTGACCCAGGTCGGGGCGGCGCATCAACGGATGGAGAGTCGGATGCACTTCGGCAAGATCGTCCTTGACCTCGTCGCCTCCGGATCGGAGCGGAATCATCATGTCTGACACGCCCGATGTTGTCGTCGTCGGCGGCGGGTTCGCGGGTGTGACCGCGGCGCGTGAGCTCACCCGTCACAACCTCGATGTCACCCTGCTGGAAGCCCGCGACCGCCTCGGCGGCCGCACCTGGACCGATATCCGATGGGGCAAGAACCTCGACATGGGGGGTACGTGGATTCACTGGACTCAGCCACACGTGTGGGCGGAGGTGACCCGCTACGGTTTAGACGTGACCTCGAGCCCGGACAGCGAACGCGCGGGTTGGATTATCAAGGGCCGGGGGTGCGAGTACGGGACCAGGGAGCAACTCGAGGCGATTATGGACCGCGGCATGAGCCACGTCGCGAGCCGACACCAGGAGCTGTTTCCGCGGCCCTATGAGCCCCTGTACAACGAGTCTGCACTACGCGAGATCGATCACCGGTCGATGGCCGAGGAGATCGCATCGCTCGATCCCAGCGCGGCCGAATACGTGCTGTTGGACGGTATGTGGTCGACCAACTTCAGCGCGACAACCGAGGAAAGTGCGCTGACGCAGGCGGTCCGGTGGTGCGCGCTGACCAATG
>DATNKY010000763.1:0-2108 GCA_035603155.1 Solirubrobacteraceae bacterium | reverse complement strand
GGCCCAGGTTGGCGAGCCGGCGCAGGATCACCTCGCGGACGTCGTCGGGCAGGCCGAAGCGCTGCAGGTCGTAGGCCCCCGCGCTCGCCACCTCGACGCCCGAGTCCTGGAGATGACGGAGCATCTCCTCGATGAAGAACGGGTTCCCCTCCGTCTCGTCGTACAGCGCGCGCGAAAAGTCGGCCGACGGCGCCCGGCCGACCCGCAGCCCGACCAGCCGTGCCGCATCGCGCTCGGGGAGGCCGGCGAGCTCGATCTGCTTCAGCAGCCGCTCGTGGCGCAGGTTCGCGATCGCGGCCGAGAAGCCCTCGCTCGACTGCTCGGTCGAGCGGTAGGCGCCGACGATCGACAGCCGGCCCGGACGCGGCGAGCGAGCCAGGTGGCGCAGCAGCATCAGCGTCGGACGGTCGGCCCAGTGCAGGTCGTCGATCACGATCAGCACCGAACTCGAGTCCGACAGGTCGCCGAGCAGCCCGACGACCGCCTCGAACAACCTGTAGCGCTCGGTCTCGGAGTCCCCCTCGTCGGTCAGCGGAAGCTCGGGCATTCGCCGGCGGAGCTCCGGCACCAGCCGCGAGAGCTCGGCGCCGTGCGCTCGCATCGTCGCGCGCAGCTCGTCGAGCGGCGCCAGCCCGATGTAGTGATCCAGCGCCTCGAGGAACGGCTGGAACGCGACCAGCGTCTCCTCCGGAGCGCGGCCTGCGAGCACCAGCGCCCCGTCCCCGTGCGCGCGCTTGGCGGTCTCGGCGAGCAGTCGGGTCTTGCCGACACCTGCCTCGCCGGTGAGCAGGAGCAGCCGTTCGCGTCGGTGGTCGGAGTCCGCCTCCAGCCCGGCGTCGGCGAGCCATCGTTCGAGCTCGTCGAGCTCGGACACCCGCCCGATCATCTCCGACGCCGAGAGGGCCCCGACCTCGGCCGGGAGCGAGATCGGCTGCGGCGCCGTCGGCGGACGCGACGGGGCGGCATCGCGATCCCCCGGCTCCGACTGCGAGGAGGGTCGCAGTAACGCCTCGTGGACGCCGATCGCCTCGGCCGAGGGGATCGTTCCGAGCTCGGTGAACAACAGGGTGCGCAGCCGCTCGTAGACGCGCAGCGCCTCGGCCACGTTTCCCTGCGCCTCGAGCGATTGCATCAGCAACACGTAGCCGGACTCGCGATAAGGGGCGTCCTCGATCAGCGTCCGTGCGGCCCGCTGAGCCGAGGCGAGCAGCGTGCCGCCGAGCGCCAGACCCGCGCGGCCGATCACCTCCAGCGCGTGCAGGCGGATGTCGGCCAGGTCGGCGCGGCGCTGCTCGAGCCACCTCGCCTGCGACCCGGGCAGCAGCCCCCGGCTGGCGATGTTGAGCGGCACCTGAGCGAGCGCCCAGGCGCCGCGCGGGTCGCCCCCCTGCAGGCTTCGGTCGGCGCGCTCGACCTGCGACGCCGCCGCCTCGATGTCGATCCACGCCGGCTGCGGCAGCTCGAGCACCAGCTCATCGCGTCCGACCAGCGCGTCGTGGCCGAGCGACGTGCGAAGACGCGACAGCAACGTGCGCAGCGCCGCGTCCTCAGAGCGCGGCGCGCGCTCGGGCCACAGCGCCCCGATCAGCTCTTCGCGGCCGACCGGGCGCTGGCGGTTGAGCACGAGGTAGGCCAACAGGAGCGGCACCTGCTTGCCCCGCAGTGAACCGGCCAGCTCGACCCCGTCGAACTCGACGGATAGACGACCGCAGAGCTGGATTCGGGTCCTCTCGCTAGCCCTGGGGGGAGTGTGCAACGTTTTGGAAACGTATCGCCAACGTCCATGCGACACCTTTCTCAGGTGTGGTCACCGGGGATCACACAAGGGACGACCTGCGGAGCGGTCACTGGAGTGCTTCGCATTACTGCAGCCGCTTGTTCGACGATACATGACACCGATCAACGAAGAGCCCAGCCGGATCGCCTATTGCGAGTGTGGGGCGCAGCTCTCTGGCGACTCCGAACAGGAACTCTTCGACGCGGCCCAGCAGCACCTCGCACACCATCACCCGCAGCTCCTTGGGGCGCTGGGGCTGGATGTGGTGGCGCAGATGGCCGAGGAACGTCCGGGGGCAATGAACGCCTGAGGCGGGCGGCGACGCAGACCG
>DATNKY010000275.1:0-5417 GCA_035603155.1 Solirubrobacteraceae bacterium | reverse complement strand
CTCGACGTCTGCAAGGCGGTCGAGGCCGAGCGCGGCCGCGCCTTCGACCTGCCCCGCCACAGCCCGCGCCCGCTCGACGTCGACCTGCTGCTGCTCGGCGATCTCCACTACAGCTCGCCGCGGCTGACGCTGCCCCACCCCGAGGTCAGCTCGCGGCGGTTCGTGCTCGTGCCGCTGCTCGAGCTCGATCCGCAGCTCGCGCTGCCGTCCGGCGAGCGGTTGGCGGACAAGCTCGCGGAGCTCGGTGACGGACAGGCGGTAAGCCGCGCGGGCCCGGCGCTGATGTAATTGCCCCGATGCTGCTCGTAGTCGACGTCGGCAATACCCAGACCCACTTCGGCGTGTTCGAGGCGGGGACCGACAAGCTGACCGAGCACTGGCGCTTTGCGACCGTCCGCGAGTCGACGCAGGATGAGCTCGGCGCGCAGTTGTCAAACCTGCTCGGGCTCCGCGGGCTCGGGTTCGGCGACGTGGACGCGTCGATCGTCTCGTCGACCGTCCCACAGCTGTCCGAGCAGTGGACCGAGATGTCGAAGCGATACCTGGGGCACGAGATGCTGGTCGTCGGGCCCTCGATCCGCACCGGCATGGCGATCAGGATCGACAACCCGCGCGAGGTCGGCGCCGACCGGCTCGTCAACGCGGTCGCCGCCTACGATCGGATTCGCGACACGTGCGTGGTGGTCGACTTCGGGACCGCGATCACCTACGACGTCGTGTCCTCGGCGGGGGAGTACCTGGGCGGGATCATCACCCCCGGGGCGGAGATCTCGATCGACGCCCTCTATGACCGCGCAGCAAAGTTGCCCAAGGTCGAGCTCGCGCAGCCGCGGGCGCTGATCGGCAAGTCGACGGTCGACGCGATCCGCAGCGGGATCGTGTTCGGCTTCGCGGCCCAGGTCGACGGGATCGTGCGCCGACTGCGCGACGAGCTCGGTCCCCAGACCAAGGTGCTCGCGACCGGCGGCCTGGCCCGGGCGCTGGTCCCGTCGATCCAGGAGACGATCGACGAGGTCGACGAGCTGCTCACGCTGGTCGGCCTGCGGCTGATCTGGCAGCGCAACGCCGGCTAGGGCACGGCTTCGGCGGCCCCGTGCACGACCGAGGCCGGGAGGCGGAACAGGCCCTCAGGCGACCGCGACGATCCCCGGCACCGGCACGTCCGGCGTCCGGGCGACGATCGAGGCCATGATCAGGAAGGCGAGCCGCCGCCGGTCGGTCGGGTCCTGGGCGGTCGCGCGGTCGAAGTGATCGAGCAAGTTGCGGATCACCGCGAACACGGGCGCGTCGTCGATCTCGTCGGGAACGTCGCAGGCCAGGCGCGCGAGCGCGAGCATCTCGGGACCGGCCTCGTTGCCGCGCATGGTCGCGATCGCGCCGAGCATCACGAACGCCGATACGCGGTCGAGCAGCACGTGTGAGGCCTGCTCGCGCTCGCCGATCGCCGGCCCGAGCGAAGCGAGCGGCTCGCCGGTCGCGATCCGCAGCGCCTGGCCTGAGGCGATGCTGCGGATCTGGTCGTCGCTGAGGCCCACCTGATGCGCCATCCGAAGCTGGAACACGGCCGACATCGCGGTCGCTCCGTACGGCGAATCGCTGGCGAACAGGACCTGTCCGGGCGGGACCAGCGAGTACAGCGCCTCGAGGTCGGCCGGCATCCACCACGCCGTGTCGAACAGGAGGTTGGGATAGTCGGCCGCCACACGCCAGATCCACGCCAGATCGCAGATCGCGGCGTGGGCGAGGATCACGCGCATGTTGGGGAACTCGTCGACCAGCTCGACGGCATGCGATCCGAGGGCCGGGATCCCGCGGCCGGCGTGGATCAGCATCGGCAGCCCGCGCTCGTCGGCTAGCGCCGCGAGCGCCCGGACGTCCGGGTGGTCGAGCGTGAACTGCTCGGCCCGCGGGTGCAGCTTGATCCCTCGCGCACCGGCGGCGAGCGCGCGCTCTGCCTCGGCGATCGCACCATCGCCCGGCTTGACGCGGCAGAACGGCACCAGCAGCCCGCCCGATTCACGCGCCGCCTCGAGCACCATGTCGTTGGCCGGGGGATAGCCATCCGGCTCGTGCATCGGAAATACGAACGCCCCGCGCGCGTCCGCTGCTTCGAGCATTTCGAGGAGCTCCGATGGCTTCTGCTTCATCCCATCGGGATCGTTGCCGCCCAGGTGGGTGTGGGCGTCGAACAGCTCCAGTCCCGGCACCCGCTCGCGCATCAGATCAAACCACGGTTGCACGAGCACTGAGAGGTCCATGTCCTTCATTCGTACCATGAATCCATGGCCGGCAGCTTGACCGACAGCTGGAAGCTCGGAGGGGTCCCGATCCCGAACCGGGTCGTCCTCGCGCCGCTGGCTGGGATCGGCAACTGGTTCGTGCGCCTGCAGGCCAAGCGGCACGGCGCCGGCCTGGTGGTGTCCGAGATGGTGTCGAGCTTCGCCGTGCACTACCGCAACGAGCGGACCTGCCGCGAGCTCCTGCGGATCCACCCCGACGAGCATCCGGTGTCGATACAGCTGTTCGGCCACGATCCCGACGTGATGGCCTCGGCGGCCGGGCGAGTCGCGGCCGCGGGCGCCGATCTGATCGACCTCAACATGGGCTGCCCGGTCCCGAAGGTGTGCAAGACGGGGGCCGGCGCGGCGCTGCTGTCCGACCCCGATCGCGCAGTCGCGCTGGCCAAGGCCGCCGCACGTGGGAGCGGTCTCCCGGTCACGGTCAAGCTGCGCTCGGGCGCCGGGCCGGGTGACCGCAGCGGCGTCGAGGTAGCGCGCCGACTGGTCTACGAGGCCGGCGTGGCAGGGCTGTGCATCCACCCGCGGTACGCCTCCCAGCGCCACAGTGGCCGGCCCGACTACGAGCTCGCGCGCTCGCTGGTCGAGGAACTGCCGGTCCCCGTTCTCATCTCGGGCGGGCTGAGCAGCGCCGAGCACGCCCGGGATGCGTTCGAGCGGACCGGCGCGGCGGGCGTGCTGCTCGCGCGCGGCTCGCTCGGCAATCCGTGGCTGTTCGAGGAGCTGGTCGGCACGCGCTCGGCGCAGCCGAGCCCGGACGAGATCCTGACCGAGCTCGACTGGGTGATCGAGCGCGCCTGCGAGCACCTCGGCACCGAGCGGGCCACGCGCTACCTGCGCAAGTTCTACCCGTGGTATCTGGAGCGACTCGGCGCCGAGCGGGCGGTCCAGGATCGGATCCAGCGCGCACCGACGCTCGATCAGGCACGGGAAACATTGCGCGCGGCCGTCCCGGTCGGCAGCGTCAGCTGATCGCGGCCGGGCGCCGCCGCGGCTGATGCTCGCCCTGCGGCTGACCCGTGGTGGGCGGGACGCAGCCCGACGGCCCGGCACGGGGCTGCTCGGCGGCAGGGCGGCGGGCGCCGCGCAGCGAACCGGAATGCGCAGTCCGGCTCGGATCGCGCCGGGTCCGGCGCAGGCTAGCGAACGTGGTCACGACCATGATCACGGCGATCACGCACAGTGAGGCGCCAGTCGAGAGCTCGGGAATCGCGTCGTTCTGGATGTGGGCGAAGTGCAGGACGAGCTTGACTCCGATCAGGGCGAGGATCGCCGACAGCCCGACCGCCAGGTAGACGAGCCGGTTGAGCAGGCCCGAGACGAGCGCGAACAGCGGCCGCAGCCCGAGCAACGCGAACGCGTTGGCGCAGAACACGACGTAGGCGCTCGTGGTGACTCCGAACACGGCCGGGATCGAGTCGAGCGCGAACAGCAGGTCGGTGGTCCCGAGCGCGACCAGCACGAGGAACATCGGCGTCAGCATCCGCCGGCCACGGCGCCTGGTCGTGAACCGGCCGCCGTCATAGGCGGGGCTGATCGGCAGCACTCGCCGGGCAGCGGAGACGACGGGGTTGTCCTCGATCTGCGGGTCGCTGTCGCGATGGCGGAAGAGCTGGACGGCGGTCAGCAGCAGCCCTAATCCGAAGATCAGGAACATGAACGAGAACGCCTCGAGCAGGGTCGCTCCGAGGAAGATGAACACCCCGCGCAGGATCAGCGCCAGCATGATGCCTGCCGTCAACGCTCGCGGCTGGTACCGGGGCGGGACGGCGAACGTGCCGACGATGATCACGAACACGAACAGGTTGTCGATCGAGAGAGACTTCTCGACCAGGAACCCGGCGAAGTACTGACCGCCGAGCGTCCACCCGGACAGGAGCCCGAGAACGAGTCCGAACGCGAGCGCCACGGCCGTGTAGAACAGCGACCAGGCCGTCGCCGCGCGAAAGCCGCCGTCGTTGTATCGCCCGGCGCTGACCGCGAGGTCGAGCGCGAACAGGGCGATCACGACCGCGATCGTCACGGCCCAGATCGAGGGGCTCAACTCACTCTCCTTCGGCGGCGGCCGGGGCACCGCCAGGGCCGCGGCGCGGCCTCCGTCGGGCCCGTGCGCGCGAGAAGACCGCGATCGCGATCACCACGCCGACGACGATCAGCGAGAACGCGAGCGTGCCTCGCTCGGTGATCGAGATCACCTCGTCGAGCGACTGTGAGAACACGTAGCCGAGCACCGAGAATGTGACGGCCCAGATCCCAGCGGCGAGCGTCGTGCACGGCACGAACCACCGCGCCGGCATCTTCGAGGCGCCGGCGATGAACGGCGACAGCGGCCGCACGAACCCGATGAAGCGCCCCAGGATCAGCGTCTTGCCGCCGTGGGCGGCGTAGAAGCGCTCCGTCTGCTCGATCCGTGCCCGGCTGATCCCCAGCCTCGGGCCGTGGGAGAGCAGGAAGTTTCTTCCGAGGCGCCGCCCGAGCGTGAACGAGATCAGGTCGCCGGCGAGCGCGCACACCCAGACGACCGCGATCAGCGGCAGCAGCGCGATCTCGCCCTGACCGGCGCTGACGCCTCCGAGCACGACGGCTATCTCTCCAGGGACGATGAACCCGATCCCGGCGCCGGTCTCGAGCAGTGCGAGGACGCCGACCAGGACGTAGATGTAAGAGCCCAGCGACGCCGCCAGGTGCCGGATCTCCCCCTCGGTGCTCGGAGGATTGACGAGGCCGCTTCCATACGCGACCAGCCCCGCGACGGCGGCGACGGCGACTGCACGCACGGCCTTCGGAAGCTGGCGCCACCGCCAGGCGGTCGCTGCGGCCAGCAGCGTGGCCGCGATCAAGCCGCCGGCGCTCATCGCGCGAGGTAGAGCCTGTTGCGGTCGCCGAGGTGAGTATCGGCGACCGCAACATCCGGCGGGGACTGGACCGCCGTGACCGTAGGACCCGCACGGCCCATCTCCGCGATCACCCGCGGGTCGATCTGCTGGGTGGGCATGGCGCGAACTTCGGCTCTGACCGCGGGGTGGTCATCGACGATCAGTAGCTGAGCTGCGTGCCCGCCACGCGAAGCGTGCGGCTGCCGGTCTGGGCTCATGCCAACAGGATCGTCACCGGCGGCCC
>DATNKY010000753.1:0-2180 GCA_035603155.1 Solirubrobacteraceae bacterium | reverse complement strand
AGCGTCCGGCGAGGATCGAGCGGGCGAGCAATCACGCCCGCCGGCAGGGCGTCAGGCGCCGTTGTGACGGCGAGGACTTCGCTTGCGGCGAGCGTGGCGTGCAACGCCGGCCCGGGCGCGACCGGCACCAGCTCTGGGGCGACTCCGAGCCCGTCGAAGAGCTCGCCAACGGCGCGGTCAAGCGCCACACCGTCACGGTGCCCGGTGACAGCGATCTGCTCACCGTCCAGCTCCTGGGCACCCACCGGACCGATGCCGGCGAGCCGGTGACCGGTGCCAATCAGCACGACCCACGACTCGGAGCCGAGTTCGAGGGACCTCAGGTCGGCCGAGGCGTGACCGGTTGGCGCCATCAGAGCGTCGAGGCGCCCATCGCGCAGATCGCGCCACAACGTTCCGCCATATGCCTCGAGCACCGTCAACTCGACCCCGGCGCGCTCGTGGTTGAATCGCTGGAGCAGCTCGGAGGCAGCGTGCCACTGGGGTCCACTCGCGATTCCCAGCCTGATGGTGCCAACCACCCCGGTTTCAAGATCGCGCCCGGTCGCACCGGCCCTGTCCGCCGCGGCCAGGGCAACACGCGCTCGCTCCAGGAACAGCTCTCCGGCCTTGGTCAGATCCACCCCTCGGGTGTGGCGGTCGAACAGCTTGACGCCGAGCTCGGTCTCGAGACGCCGGATCTGTGTCGAGAGCCCAGGCTGCGCCACCCACAGGCGTTCGGCGGCGCGGGTGAAGCTTCGCTCCTCGGCGATCGCGACGAAATAACGAAGATGGCGGAGTTCCATTGTCGTCTCGCTAAGCGGCGATGCTCGACGATGCTGCGGCCATGTCGGCCGCCGCTGCGGCCTCAGCATCCAGCGCCGCAACGTAGGAGGCGAATGCCCAGGTACGGCTCTCAGGTTCGGCCTCGAGAAAGACCAGCCAGCGGGTCGCGACAAGGCTTGCCGCCTCCCGCCAGGTCTCGAGTGCTCGGGCCTGACTTCGACCGGCGAACAATGCGGTGTTTTCAGCTGCGGGGAACATTTGACTGACCTCCAGTGATTGCCGACGCCCGTCACGCTACGTCGACGCCGCGTCATTCGCATCGCTTGGGTTGACAGTCGTGGCGAACTCGCCCGACTGTCAACCTGGTAGCCGGGGCAAGACCGTTTCGTTGATTCGGCGTCAGGACGGCGCGCCGCTGGCGTCGCGCACGGTCGCGGGCTGTGGCCCGCGATCCGTCGTCTCTGACCGCCACCCGGCCACCCTGTGGCGCAACTGGAGGTAGGCAACGGCACCTGGAACCGTGGGCAGCCAGTACGAGATCGTCCGATACGCAAGCACCGCCAGAACGACGAGGGAAGCGTTCAGCCCGAAGGCGATGAAGGCGCCGATCATACCCCCCTCAACACCTCCGATCCCGCCCGGCAGGGGCAACGTGTTGGCCAGCGTCCCGACGTAATAACCCATCACGAGCACGGCTCCGGGAGGCGAATGGCCGAAGGCGCGAAACGACGCCCAGAGCGCGGCGATATCGAATCCCCACGCGCCAAGCACCCCTAACAGTGCAGGATCGCGCCGCCGGACGACCACGAGCGCGGCGCTCAGCCCCGTCCGCAGCGCTCGCGGTGCGGTCGCCGCGCGGCGCCACCACCGCTGCCGCTTACCTGTCGACCGGTCGGCTCGGCGGCCCAGAACGCGCTCGAGCGGGGCATCTACGACCCCCATCGACAGCACGAGTGCGATCACACCAGCCCCGAACGCCGCCGGTAGCAGCGTGACCGCGAACGGGGCATGACCCGAAAAGACGCCGAGCCAGAGGCCGAACCCGGCAATCGCCAGGGCGGCCATGTAGACCGCGTAGTTGAGGATCTCGTAGCTGACCATCCCGGTGGCCACCTCTTCGTCGCCGATCCCCGCCGCACGTAACGCCCAAACCGTGAGCGTGACGCCGCCCGCACCAGCCGTCGCGAATATCTTCGTGGCCACTCCTCCGGCGAGCGTGATCTCGTAGCTGGCCCGCCACCCGATCCGGCTCGCCGATCGGGAGAAGACGCCGTGCAGCAGGATTACCTCCCCGCCGATCGACAGCATCTCAACGAAGACGCCCAGCGCAAGCCACCAGGCGTTGCCTCTCTCGAGCCGCCGCAGCGTCGGACCCAGACCGACGATCTTCGGTAGCACGTAGTAGACAAAGCCGA
>DATNKY010000692.1:0-2601 GCA_035603155.1 Solirubrobacteraceae bacterium | reverse complement strand
CCGGCCCACTACGTAGCCTGCGCCACTGCCAGCGCCGGGTCGCCGGCGGCCTTGAGAATCGAGTCGAGCAGGCCGGGGAAGCGCGCCTCGAGATCCTCGCGCCTGAGCGTGTTCAGACGCGTGGTTCCCTTGTGGCGCTGCTGGATAAGCCCCGCCTCGCGCAGCACCTTGAAGTGATGCGTACAGGTCGACTTGGTGACGGGCAGCTCGAAGCTGCCGCACGTGTACTCGGACTCGCTCACGGCGAGCTCGGCAACGATCATCAGGCGCACCGGATCGCTCAGCGCGTGCAGCACGGCGCTGAGCTCGAGCTCTTCGCGTGCCGGATGTGCGATCGGTTCAGTTGGGTGTGTTGACATCTTCTGACTACTCATTGTACGACAGTTATCGAACAATGTGGTATCGTACGGTACTCATCGTACAACGGACTGCAGCGAGGAAACGAAATGAGAACAGAAAGTGAAGCGCAGCGCGCCGCGGAGCGGCGTCGGGCGCCCCGCCGCGTGCGAAGCGCGGCCGCTGTGATCGCGCAGTACATCCAGGACCTGGCCCGCACCGATGGGCCAGGGCCGTTGCGCCCCGCCTAAGCGCGACGGCGCTCCGCCCGTGAACACGGGCGGGGCATTCCCACCGGCCGGGGCATCTCTCACCCCCCAGGGCACCTCTCACCCGTCGGCACACCTTCCACCCGTCGGGACACCTCTCGTCCTCCGGGACATATCTCTTCACCCACCGGGACAGTCCGCTCCCCGGCCCGGACACCTAGGCCGGCCAGCGGCCCATCGGAGACCACGTGCCGCCGCTCCGCTGCGCGATGATCCGGGCCGTGTGGGTGCTCGCGCTCGGCCTCTCGCTGATCCAGGCCCGCGTCTGGCCGCGCTCGCGGCCGGGCTGGTCGCGCTCGGCCTCTCGCTGATCCCGGCCCGCGTCTGGCCGCGCTCGCTCACCCGCCGGCGAGCTGGACTGCCTTGACGACCAACAGGACGATCGACAGCAGCAGATAGGCCCAGAGCGCGAGCATCGCGAAGCGGCGGCCGGGTGACCAGCGGGGTCGTGACAGCAGCGCCAGCGGCGGCATCGTCCACTCCTGCCTCGGCACGCTCGGCGTGGTCTCGATCACCGTAACTGCCCCCGCTGCGCGCCGCGAGCGCAACGCCTGCAGCCCGCCGGCGACGAGCCCCAGCGCGAGCACGACAGCGCCGATCAAGGCGACTGACGTGACGTTCACGGAGGGAAAGACAGTCGTCGCCATCAGGATCAGCGACAGCAGGACGAGCACCCCGACGATCACCGCCGCGAGCGCATTGAGCCAGGGGCGGTTGCACCACGGTCCGAGCACCTCGCGGTCGTTGCACAGCAGCAGCAAGAAGACCGTCGCGCTCGGCAGCAGGATCCCCGCGAGCGCCTGCACCGCCAGCGTGATCAGGCCCAGCGGCGCGCCGGGGATCAACACGATCGCGGCGGCGCCGGCGATCAGCGCCGTGAAGATCCCGTAGAAGAGCTTCGCGTCGGCGAAGCTCCGGTGCAGCGAGCTCTTGGTACCGAACACGTCACCGAACGCGTAACTCGTGGACAGCGTCAGCGCTCCGGCGCCGATCAGCGATGCGTTGAGCAACACGAGGGCAAACAGCGCGCCGGCGGGAGCACCGAGCACGTCTTCGAGTCCGCTCGCAGTCGCGCCGGCGTTCGTGAACTGACCGTAGAACCCGGTGCCCTTGAAGGCGAACGCCGACACACAGATCAGCGCCGCCGCGCCGAGCACCACCACGACCGCGCCGATCCAGGTGTCGACACGCTCGTAATTGATCCAGCGCGGCGTGATCCGCTTGTCGATGATGTTCGACTGCTGGAAGAACAGTTGCCATGGAGCGACAGTGGTCCCGACCATGCCGATGATCAGCAGCACCGCGGTCGAGCTCGCGCCACCAGCGATACCTGGGATCACGAAGTCGTGTGCCGCTGCGCCGATCGCGGGGTGAGCGAGGAGGAACAGCGGAATGATCAGCAGGTTCCCGAGCACGAACACGAACATCGAGCGCTCCCAGAAACGGAAGCTCCCGCTCGCCGTGAGCGAGATCAGCGCCACCGCCGCGATCGGGACCGCCACATATTTCGAGACGCCGAAGTAGCCAAGGGCGAGCGTGACGCCGATGAACTCGGTGACGATCGTCAGGAAGTTGAGCAGGAACAGGTCACCGACGGAGAAGAAGCCCCAGAAGCGGCCGAACCGCTCGAGGATCAGCTTCGCGTGACCGACGCCCGTCACCGCGCCGAGCCTGACGACCATCTCCTGGTTGACGATCAGTACCGGGATCAGGAGCAGCAGCACCCACATCAGGCTGGTCCCGTAGTTCTGGCCCGCCTGCGAGTAGGTGGCGACGCCGCCCGCATCGTTGTCGCCGACCATCACGATCAGCCCGGGGCCGATGATCGCCAGCAGCGCCACCATGCGCGACCGCAGCGAACGGTGGGTCTGCTCGTACTGGCGGATCGTGCCGAACGCGCCCTCGATGTCGCCCACGTGTGCGGAGTCAAGGACGGCGCGTTCGCGGACCGGCCCGGCCGGTGGCGGTGCGGCGGGCCCGACCGAGGCAGGCGCGC
>DATNKY010000143.1:0-2445 GCA_035603155.1 Solirubrobacteraceae bacterium | reverse complement strand
ATCCCGTGGGCGCCGTGGACGATCCGCCCACCGTCGATCAGCGCTCCGCCGACGCCCGAGTCCATGAACAGGACGAGCGCGTTGTCGGTGCCGACCGCCGCGCCACGCGCCAGCTCGCCGATCGCCGTGTCGTTGGCGTCGTTGCCGGCCAGGAAGGGGACCTCGGCCACGACCGCCCCGGCGGGACGAAGCGCGGCGAGCTCAACGTCGTCCCAGCCCAGATTCGGCGCCTGAACCAGCCGGGTCCCGCTGACGATCCCCGGCACGGACACCGCGGTCCCGCACAACCGCTCGCCGTGGCGGCGGAACATGACCGAGAGGCCAGCCGCGACCGCGCGCAGCGCCGTCTCCTGGTCTCGGTCATGGGGCTCGCCGAGCGCGTCGAGGACCGCGCCGCCGAGCTCGCAGACCTCGATCCGCCACGTCTCATGGGAGATCGCCACGGCCGCGACGAGCGGTCCCTCGGGATGCGCCCAGAGCGTCCGGGTCGGCCGTCCGCGGCCGCCTGCTGCTCGGGGGCGCGGTTCGCCCTCGCTCAGCCACCGGCCGGCGACGAGACTGGCGACGAGGTCAGACGCCAGGCCGCTGGAGAGCCCGAGTTGCTCGGTCAGCTCCGCGCGGGCGATGCCCGGTCGAGCGTGAATGGCGGCGAGCACCTCGCCGGCCCGGGAGCGTGGATCGGACCCGATAGTCATAGTTTTCCTCTGCCGCAGAGTATATTCGGTGGGCGATGACGTCTGTGCCCTCCCCCGCCCGTACCCTGACGCGCCCGTCTGCGACCGCGATCCGGCTGTTCGTGCTCGCTGCGGCGACGTTCACGTTCGTCACCACCGAGATCGAGCCGGTCGCCCTCCTATCCCCGATGGCGCACGGGCTGTCGGTGTCTGAGAGCACCGTCGGGCTGCTGATGACCGCCTACGCAGGCGCGGCGGCGCTGACCGCGATCCCGCTCACCGTGCTCGCCTCGCGCGTCCCCCGCCGCCGTCTGGTGATCGTTACGGTCGGGTTGCTGGCGATCTCGCAGCTGGCACTCGCCCTGGCGCCGGACTACGCGGTTGCGCTCGGCGCCCGGCTATTCGGCGCGCTGGTGCATGGGGTGTTCTGGTCGGTGGTGGCCCAGGTCGCCGCTGGTCTCGTCGCACGCGACCGGCTCGGCCGCGCGACCGCGGCGGCGTTCGCAGGCAACTCAGTCGCACTCGTCATCGGCGTGCCGCTCGTCTCGGCGCTCGGCGCGATCGCCGGCTGGCGCGAGGCGGTCGGCGTGATGGGCGTGCTCGCGCTGCTCGTCGTGCTCGGGATGGTCCGCGTGCTTCCGGAGATCGACGCCCCGGCACGACACCACGATCGGTGGGCGTTGGTCTCGGCCGCGGTGCGTGACCGCGGGGTGATGATCGTCAGCGCGGTGACGGTACTGCTCGCCTTCGGCCAGTTCGTCGCCTTCACCTACCTGGCGCCGATCACCCGCGAGCACGCCGGGCTGACCGGCACAGGCCTCTCGGCCGTGCTGCTCGCCTACGGCGTCGCCGGTGTGGTCGCGTTCGCCCGCCTGGGGGCGATGGCCGACCGCCGGCCGCGTGCGGCGCTGCTGTCCTGCTGCACGCTGATCATCACCGGCCTCGCGGTGATCGTCGCAATCCCCCACGGAACCGTCCCGTTGATACTCGCGACGCTCGCCTGGGGCGCCGGCTTCACCCCGCTGCCGATCTTCCTGCAGAGCGCGGTCCTGCGGGTCGCCCCGGAGATGCCCGACACGGCGTCCTCGGTCTACGTCGTCGCCTTCCAGATCGGGATCGGCGGTGGCGCCCTGGCCGGCTCGGGGCTGCTCGGCTCCGGCCACCTGACGGCCATCCCACAGCTCGCACTCGTGCTGTTAGTCGCCGGCTCGGCAGTGGCCGCCGCGGCACGTCGTACGTTCGGCGGCGACGCGGTCCGGGCCAAACCTCGACCCGTGAGCTCAGGTTGTTGGTGCTGAGCGAGTTGTCTCGCGCTCGTACGGCTGGGTGGCCGTCGCTGTCGCTGTCGCGAGCAGTGTGAGCGCTTGAGCACTCGAACTGGCCGGCGCGGCGTGATAGACGCACAGCGTTTGCCGATCGGCCTCGGGAATCGGCAACTTCTCGTAGTTGAGCTCCAGGGCTCCGAGTTGGGGGTGCTGTATGCGCGTCGTTCCACTGCGCTTCGGTCGCGCGTCGTGGCGGGCCCATAGCTGGCGGAAACGCTCGCTACGGACCGAGAGCTCGCCGACGAGCTCGTTCAACTGGGGATCGTCGGCATCGGGACCGACGAGCGCCCGCAGCGCCGCGACAATTGCGGCGGCGGCTCGGTCCCAGTCCTCGTACCGGTCACGGAGCCGCCGGTCCAGGAACGTCGCTCGCACCAGGTTCTCACCGGGCGTGTAGTAGGGAGCGAGCGCGGTCGCGAGCGGGTTCGCCGCGAGCACGTCCATAC
>DATNKY010000725.1:0-6390 GCA_035603155.1 Solirubrobacteraceae bacterium | reverse complement strand
ACGACGCTGGGCCGGCACCCGCGCCTGTTCCGCGCCTGGCTGCGCTACTCGGCGCAACTGATGCCGTTTGGTCAGCTGCCGAGGCGCGACACCGAGCTGGTGATCCTCCGGGTCGCGTGGGAGTGTCGCTCAGCGTACGAGTGGCACCAGCACGTACCGATCGCCTTACGCGTCGGGTTAACGCCGGATCAGGTCGCTGGCCTGGCCGGCCGGACTGCTGCCGGCGTGTTCACGGACCGCCAGCTAACCCTTCTGGCCGCCAGCGACGAGCTGCTCACCCAGCGCATGCTCTCCGACGCGACCTGGAGTGCCGTTCAGGCGACGCTCGGCAACCGCGAGGCGATCGAATTATGCGTGCTGATCGGAAACTACCAGGGCCTAGCGTCAACGATCGGCGGACTCGGAATTCAAATCGAACGCGACCGGGGCCGGCAAAGATGATCTCGCAGGCAGCGGTCCGGCGGGTAACATGACCGAAGGCGACCCGAGGATCGCGATGCCCGCGAACGATCAGCTGACGGCGCTCGACGCTACGTTCCTGGAGCTCGAGCAGGCCGATGACAGCGCCGTGATGCACATCGGCGGCGCGCTTTTGTTCGAGCCGCTTCCCGGTGGTGGGACGCCGGAGATCGGGATGGTGCGCGAGCACCTGGAACAGCGTTTGGACCTGTTGCCGCGCTACCGGCAGAAGCTCGGCGCGCCTCGCACCGGGGGGCTTTCGTGGCCCTCGTGGGAGCGCGATGAGCGCTTTGAGATCGAAGCGCACGTCCGTCACGCGATGCTCCCGTCGCCTGGCGGTGAGCTCGAATTTTTGGACTGGATCTCGGACTTCTACTCGCACCGCCTGGACCGAAGCCGTCCGCTTTGGGAGATGGTGCTGCTCGACGGTCTTGCGGACGGCCGCTGGGCGTTGGTCTGCAAGACGCACCACTGCCTCGTCGACGGCGCCGGCTCGGTCGACGCCGTCGATCTGCTGCTCGATGCGGAGCCCGCGCCGAGCGAGCCCTCAGCGCCCCGCCCCGCGCGCGTGTCGGCCTCCGTCGAGGCCTCGCACGGATGGCTCTCATATCTAACCGCGCCCGTGGGTCTGGTGGCCGACGCGGGCCTCGCGGCCGCTCGCGTAGGCGCGCACGCACTGCTGCATCCGCGGGAGGGGTTGGAGCGCTCACGCGCGGTGATTGATCTGCTCGTCCGCGACGAGCTGATCGCGGCTCCACACTCGAGCCTGAATGTGCCGATCGGCGCGACACGACGGATCGCGGTCGTTCACGTCGAGCTCGAGGAGTTGCAGAAGATCCGCTCGGCACTTGGCGGCAAGATCAACGATGTCGTGTTGTGTGCGGCTACCGGTGCGCTGCGCGAGCTGCTGCTCGCTCGCGGCGATGAGCCGCCGCACCAGGGGCTTCGTGCCATGGTGCCCGTGAACGTCCGCACCGTGGGAGACGACGGCGAGCTCGGCAACAAGGTCTCCTCGCTGTTCGTCGACCTGCCGGTGGCCGAGGTCGACCCGCTGCGCCGCTACGAGCTAGTGAGCGCTGCGGCGCAGGAGCGCAAGGCTGGAGGGCAGGCGCTCGCGGCCAGCTCGCTGACCGGGCTGACCGAGCTCGCGCCGCCGGTGCTCCACGCCGGCCTTGCGCGCATGCTGTTCGCGAAGCGACTGTTCAACGTCACGATCACCAACGTCCCCGCCTCGCCGCGTCGCCTGTATGCGTTCGGCTCGACGATGGTCGACGTCGTGCCGATCGTCCCGCTCGCGGCCGAGCACGCGCTCGGGATCGCCGTCGTCTCGTACGCCGGCGAAATGACGTTCGGCGTATGTGCCGATCGCGGCACGTTGCCCGACCTCGATGTACTCACAGACGGGATCGTCACCTCTCTGCACGAGCTTGCCGCGCTGGCGCACGCGACATCAGCGGCGCGCTAGGCGACCGGCCAGCTCACCGCTCCTGCACCCGGTCGGCCGCCGCTTCGCCTCCGTAGAGAGCTCCAGCGCACAGCGCCGTCAACTGATCGATCTCGGTCGTCCCGAGTGTGCGGCCGAGCGCGAACCAGCGACCAGCGAATTCCTCGACCATCGCGGTCAGCGCGATCGCCGTGATTTCCAGGTCGCGTCCGCGATCCAGGTGCCAGCGCTCGCGATCGCTTGCGAGCAGACGGCAGAGCTGCTCGACGATCGACGCCCTGATACGCGCGCGCAGCTCATCGACCTCGGGATGGATCGCGCTTGCGTGATCCCAGGTTCGAACAACGTCCCACCATTCGCTGTAGGTGCGAAAGAAAACCGTCAGCCGGGCGCGGATGGCGTCGCGCGGAGGCTGTCGCTCGCTGTTCGCGAGCGGCGCGACCGCGGCCCCATAGATCGCGCTCGCGGCCTCCTGGGTCAGCGCCAACAGGACGTCACGCTTGTCCTCGAAGTAGGTGTAGAACGTTCCGTGACTGGTGCCCGCCAGCCCAACGATGTCAGCGACCCGGGTCGACGCGAAGCCGCGGTTCGCGAATGACTCTCGCGCGGCGGCCACGAGCCGTTCACGCGTCGGTCCGCTGGTCCGTTTCGTCCCCCGCCGCGCGGCGCCGCCAGCCAAGGCATTTGTCTCTCGCGCCGTCGATTCCATTCCAAGAGGGTACTCCTTGACGATGACGTCGACGTCAAGAGTCGATGAAGGCGAAATAAGTCGTGGTTCACGCTCGACTTCCCGAGGCGGTGTTGGTATCGTTGATACCGATGTCAACGTCAACAGTATCCGTGAAGCAGCGGAAAGCGCAGGACCAGGGCGTCGCCCGACAGGGCTACCAGTCAGTTGCGGTTCCTGACGCCCCGAGCGCCAAGCGCCGATCCCAAGGTGGAATTGAGGGACTGATCGGCAAGCGCGTCGCCGCCGCTACCGAGCATGCGCTCGATGGCCCCAACCAGAAACTGATGCGCGCGCAGAAGCCCGTCTGGGACGCGCTGTCCAGGTTCTACTTCCGCCTTGAGACGTCCGGTTGGGAGCGACTGCCGCAAGAGACCTCGCTGTTGATCGGAAATCATTCAGGAGGGTCGCTGACGATGGACGCCTGGACGTTCGTCTACGACTGGTGGCGGCGATTCGGTGTCGAGCGCGTGCTTCATCCGACCGCCCACGATGTCCTGATGGCCGCGCCTGGCCTCGGCGACTACTTTCGCCAGGTCGGCGTGATCCCAGCCTCCCGCCGAGGGGTCAGCGCGGCGCTGCGCTCCGGGTGCGACGTGATCATCTGGCCGGGGGGCGACGTCGATGCGATGCGCAACTGGCGCCGGCGCGATGAGGCTGTTCTCGGCGGCCGCAAAGGCTTCGTACGCCAGGCGATCCGCTCCGGCGTGCCGATCGTGCCCGTCGCCAGCATCGGCGGGCATGACACCGCATTCGTGCTGTCCGAAGGCCGCTGGATCGCGAACGGGCTCGACCGTATCTCGGGGTTAAAGAAGAAGCTTCGCGGCGTGGCGATGCCGATCGTGCTCGGCGTGCCCTTCGGCCTTACGGTCGAGACGATTCCGACGCACCTTCCGCTGCCGGCCAAGATCCGGACCGAGCTGCTCGACCCGATTCATGTCGACAAGGACCGAGAGCGGGTGGACGATCGCGAGTACGTCGACTCGGTCTACCTCGAAGTGCAATCCGCGATCCAGGATGCAATGAATCGGCTCGCCAAGCAACGGAGCTTCCCGATCTTCGGCTAGCTGTGAGGCGAGGTGCTTGCCTGTTAGCTCATGGCGCGGAGCGACCGTGCAGTGTGTCGCGCAGCGCCTCGAGGCTGCTGTAACGCGGGCGCCAGCCGAGTTCCCGCCTGGCTTTGCTGGAGTCCATGATCGCCGGGTGGGTGAACGCTTCTGCCCATTCGGTGAACGGTGGAGCGTAGGGCACGGCCGCGACGCCGCGCGCGGCTGCGCGTACGAGCTGCGCCGGGACTGGGATCGGCGTGAGACCGAGCTCGCGTAGAAGCTGAGCGCCGCTCAGCACGCCGTCGCCGGTGATGTTGTAAACGCCGGGTGCCCCCGCCCCGACGATGCAGAGCAGGAACGCCTGCCCGACGTCCTCCTCGTGGATGAACTGGATCGGGACCGGCAGCGCGAGCACCGGGAGCGACATCCGTCCCGTCAGGCCACCGAGCCGGCGGAGAATCGGCGCGAGTCTTTTGGGGACGACATCCTTGGCCCCGACGGCGTGCGGTCCGAGGACGATCGGTGGCCGCAGAAGGTAGACCCCCAACCCGGCGTGGCCGACGGCCTCTTCTTCGAGAAGTCGCTCGATCTCTGCCTTCTCCTGGGCGTAGAACAGGTGCGCGGCCGGCCGTGCCGGCCAGTCTTCGGTCATCCCAACCGGGTTATCGCTATAGAACCCATAGGCGGCGATCGACGACGCGTAGACGAATCGCCGGGCGCCCGCCGCGGCCGCCGCCCGGAATGCGTTGAGCGTGCCCTCGACGTTGATCTTGCGGATCGTCTCTCGCGACGCGGCCCCCGTGATCATGAAAGCTAGATGGACGACGACATCGGCGCCCCGGAATGCCTCCTCGAGCGCGGCGCGATCGCGGACGTCGCCCTGGCGGTAGGTCATCTTGGTCCAGCCGTGCTCGTTCGCGTCAAACGGCCGGCGGGCGATCCCGACGATCCCGGCGATCCGCTCGTCGGCCTGCAGCAGCGGCATCAGGCCAAAGCCGAATGTGCCGGTCGGACCGGTAACCGCAACGGTGAGGTTGGAGTCGGGCATTGGCGCTTATCCTCTCTGATGATGCACCAGCCGCACACCAGCCTGGCGGGGCGGCCGGTTTCGTGACCGATGAAGATGCACGTCGCTTGCAAGGCGTAGGTCAGCGACGGGAGGGTTCAACCGCGCGTCGATGGTCACCGATCACGTCAAGACGTTCACCGAGACGGGCCTCGAGCTTACATCCGGCGCTGTGCTCGACGCCGATCTGATCGTGCCCGCGACGGGACTCAACCTGTTGCCGCTGGGGGGGGAACGCAGGTCGTGGTCGACGGCTGCGAGGTCGCGCTCGACATCATGAGCCTGAGGTTCGGCGCGATCGACGACGGCGCGATCGAGTTCTCGACGACGGGCGCGGGTCTCGAGGCTGTGGAGCGCGTCGCCGCCTAGCGCGCCGGCGATCGGCGCGCTAGGGGCGATCCGGGCTCTGTCAGCGCTTGGCTAGAGACCAGACGGGGAGCACCTCTCGGCCGTAGGAGTACTCGCAGAGCTCCGCCAACGCCAGATAGAAGGCGAGCGCTGCCGCCACGATGCCGGTGACGCCGGCGATGTGGATGATGTCTTGTGAGCCCCCGTAGTTGCCCACGGCCAACAACACGAACGTCACGAGGACGATGCCCAGCGCCACGACGACGACGGCGCTCGTGCGAAACGACGCGAGCCACAGCACGAGGACCAGCGGGGTGAAGCCGTAGAGGAGGAGGCCCAGTGCCTGCCCCTGATGGTTCGCCGGCACGGTTTTCAAGAACCACTCGAGGATCGCAGCCAGCGAGATCCAGAACGCACCGAAGCTGGAGAACAACACACCCTGGAAGGTGTTGCCGTTACGCATTTGGATGAGTCCTCCGATCAGCTGGGTGGTCCCGCCGAAGATGAGCCCGACGGCGACCACCGCAGGCGTCACGTCTGCGGAGATCGCTTTCACGTTGACCAGACTGATCATCAGCGTCACGACCGCGAACGCCAACAGCGAGAGCGGGCCGGCGTTGCCCCAACCGGAAGCCGTTACGCGCTGATCGGCGCCAAATTCGAGGTCAACCTCGTTGAGCGTGCCGTTGCGCCCAGCCTTGGGCGGAGGCGGTCGTGTGGTAGGGGCGGTAGCCATGAATTGATCCTCCTCTGAGTGCGTCGAGAGCCTCGGCACACCGTTTCGTGGCGAGCATCGCCCAAGGGGACACGCCCGTCACGCCTGCCGTGAGGCAAGCGACGAGCGGGACCTGTGACGACGTCGGCACTCATTTGGTAATCCCCGGTTCGTCCGGAGCGGTCCGACGCAAGGTCTTCTGGCGGCCGCGTCCACCGATTCCTCGTCGATCAGCAGACCGCGGCAAACCGGCCGCCTTGGTCGGGCTGTGAGGCGTGGAGATGGCCATGCTCGGCTCCTGACGACTGCAGTTGGCGCCGACCTCACCGAGATCGACACGCCGTGGCGGCCGAGAGTTGGAGCCGAAAACGTCGCTCGCCGAGGGTTTGAAAGCGGAGCGAACTCCCACCAGCATACACCCGGCGCAAAAGGCCGGCGGCGGCACTCGCACAAGGCGGCATCCCGAGTTACAATCGACGCTCTGGAGCAGCTCATGAGCTACCGCGAGACTGAGCACCTGCGGGTTCTGATCGCGAACGAGCACAAAGACAGGCTAGCGCTCGTCGCCTCGATCGTGGTGGC
>DATNKY010000617.1:0-2765 GCA_035603155.1 Solirubrobacteraceae bacterium | reverse complement strand
CTCGAGCTCGCGCGCCAAGCTCACCTCGGGACCGACGCGGGCGTCGCGTACATCAACCTCGGCCTCGTGCTGATCCACAACTCGCGGTGGCGCGAGGCGTTGGTCTGGATCGAGCGCGGGATCGGTTACACGCGCGAACTCGGGCTAGAGGCTTGGCTGAAGTGCCTGATCAGCGAGCGGGCGCTCGTCGAGCTGGCGCTGGGTCGATGGGACGACGCCGCCGCGACCGCGCAGACGATCCTCGACGGTCCGCGCGACCAGATCATCGAACCGCGCACGAACGCGCTGATCGCCCTCGGCCTGGTGCGCGCCCGGCGAGGCGACCCGGGCTGCTGGCCGCTCCTAGACGAAGCGTGGGAGCGCGCGGTAGGCGCCGACGGCCTGGAGTTTCTCGGCCCCGCGGCCGCGGCCCGCGCCGAGGCAGCGTGGCTTGAGGGCAGAAGCGAAGCGATCGGCGCCGAGACCGAGGCGACCTACGACCTCGCTTGCCGGCTGAACGAGCCCACCTCGGCGGGATGGCTGGCGTGCTGGCGGGCGCGCGCGGGTCTTCCGGTCGAGCCACCGGACAACATCCCCGAGCGATTCGGCCTCGAGCTCGAAGGCGACCTCGAAGCCGCCTTCGAGCAACTGAAAGCCCAGGGCGCTGATTACGACGCCGCGATCGCACTAATTCCCAGCACCAATGGCTCATTGCTCCGCGCCGCACACGAGCAGCTTCGGACTCTGGGAGCCACGCCCGCAGCCGCGATTGTCGCGCGGCGACTGCGCGAGCTCGGCGAGCGCAACGTCCCGCGGGGCCCGCGCCCGGCTACCCGTCAGAATCCTGCCGGCCTGACCAACCGCGAGCTGGAAGTGCTGCAGCTGCTAGCGCAGGGCCTTCGCAACGCGGTGATCGCCCAGCGGCTAGTGGTCACGCCAAAAACCATCGACCACCACGTCTCATCGATCCTGCGCAAGCTCGGCGTGACAAACCGGGGCCAGGCGGGCGCGGCTGCCGCCCAGCTCGGGATGATCGCGCCCGAGGCCGACCACGATCCAACGTTGAAATAGCCGCCCGCAACGCACGTCTCACCTGCCTGAGCATCACACCAACCGCAGGGCAATCCGATAAGCAGCTACTCATACTTCCGCTGCCGCCCGACTCCAGCTCTAGCTGCCTAGCCCGCCCGCTCACTTCTGCAATCTCACAAACCATCGACTACGTCGTCGGGCAGCTGGCAGGCGTTGTGGCTTCTGCTCGGACCCGTCAACCAACGGAAGCAGCAGTCCCGGCGGCGTCCCTGGTGTGGCGACGAAGCAGGTGCGACAGCCGGCGAGGTGGCGCTACCGCTGTCCGCGCAACTTAAGGGACGGATCAGATCGCCGTTTCGTCCTCGTTCTCAGACAGCCAGCGGGCGGCCTGGGCGGCCTGGGCGTCGTCCACGATGAGTTTCTTCCCGGCGGCGTAGTACTTGTCGATCTCCCTGAACAGCTCCTCGACGAGCTCCTCAGTAGGGACCTTCTTCAGCGGCTGGCCCTTGGCGTACACGATGCCCGAGTCCTTGGCTCCGGTGATCCCAAAGTCCGCGTGGCGCGCTTCGCCGATCCCCCTGCCCGCAGAGCCCAGCACCGAGACCTCGATCAGGTCGTCGTAGGCCGCGAGGCGCTTCTCGACCTCGGACACGACGGTGTCCATGTCGAAGGGCCGCGGTTCGGGGTTCATTAATGCTCAGTATCGGCGCTGGAGGCGTGAACCGTCGCACGTTCGCCGCATCGAGGCGAAGCGACCGCCGCCGGCGCCGCTCTTGCCGTGGCCTACGAGCAGCAGCGCGCAGCCGTAACCTTCGGGCATGTCCCCCACAGGCGAGTGCTGATCGACTGGGACTGGGGCGCAAGCGGGATCTGGACGATCTTGTCGACCGAGGAACTCACCGCGTCTGCCCCCGCCGGTAGATGGGGTCCTGCTGACCTTGCGCTTGAGCAAGACCGGCCCCGGCCCTGGAGCGACAAGCTCTCCGCAAATCTCCTCGATGCACTCCAGGAATGGAACGACTACGGCGGGGAGCTGTTCGGCCCTCGAAGCGATGAGGCCACCTGGCAGGCGGTCGACGCGTTCCGCTCCCGCGGGGCAGAGCTGGCGGCTTGGACTCAGCGAGAGCTCGGCGCAGACTATGAGGTGCTGTTCATGACCTCAAGGGGCTCTTGGCAATGGGTGCAGCCTCCCTGGTCCAGGAACAACTCCGGTTGACGGAAATGAGCACCCCATCGAACCCTGAAGACCGCTAGGCGGCTCGACCAACCAAGGGGTTCGACCAACCAGGCGCCGACAGTCTCGGCCGAGAGGAAGGAAGCCGCTTCTGCTCCTCGTCGACGACCAGGAGAAGCAACAGCACGAACATCACAACCCCCTCGGCGACGAGGCAGCAGTGACGGACGTTGCGATTGGGTCCCGGCGCGCAGCGGCGGCGTTAGTGGATTGTGTTGTTAGATCGGCCCTGAAATCTTTGGTCGGTGCCGGACTCCTTGTGTGTCAGAGTGGATGCCAGGATTCGTTTTGAGCGGATGTACCGGTCGCACGGTGGGTCGGTGCGGGCGTTTGTGCATCGGCGGGTTCCGCGGGAGGCGGCCGATGATCTGGTCGCGGATGTTTTTGTGGCGGCGTGGCGTCGGGTTGATGAGGCGCCTGCGGACGCGCTGCCGTGGTTGCTGGCGATCGCTAGGGGTCTGATCGCGAATCGTCGCCGTGGAGAGACTCGGCGCCGCGCGTTGCGCAAGCGGCTGGTGGC
>DATNKY010000707.1:0-4522 GCA_035603155.1 Solirubrobacteraceae bacterium | reverse complement strand
CGGTGCTGCGGATGCGCGCGGCGGCTGTCTCCGCCGTTGCGCCGAGCCCCGATGGCGGGCGGCTGGCGTTGTCGCTGCAGCCAACCGGCCAAGGACACAGTGGGGTCGACGAGATCATCGGTGTGCCGGCGGGGCGGACGGTGAAGCTTGCCGGGCGCGAGCCCATCTGCCGCAACTACAACGCCGGCGGCTATCAATATCTGGCGTTCTCGCCCGATGGGCACGTGATCGTCGGCGCCACTTTCTGCGGCTCGGTCAGAGCATGGAACGCGCTCACCGGGCAGCAGTTGGGGCACACCTTCAACGAGGGCGGTCAGATCGCGGCGATCGCGGTCTCGGCCGACGACGCCCACGTGGCGATCGCATCATGGGACAGCACGGCTACCGTCTGGGACGCCCGGACCGGAGCCGCGCGCAACCTGACCGGACACACGCGCGGAGTCGACTCCGTTGCCTACAGCCCGAACGGCTCGCGGATACTGACGGCCAGCCTCGACCAGACCGGCCGCCTGTGGCAGGCGTCCGACGGTCGTCTGCTGCGGATCTTCAAGGAGGGCGGCGCGGCGTCTTACAACACGTTCGGCGCCGGCGGCAACACGGTCCTCGCCGTAACGAACGACGCCCCGCTGAGGATCTGGCAGACCTGTCCGGATTGCACCGACCCGGCGGCGCTGCTCGGGCTCGCGCACAGATCTCAGCAGGGGATCCACGGCCTCACGACGCTGGAAGCGGCTGCATCAACAGGCACCGGTTGAGGAGCGCGTCGATGCAGTGGCACATGGCTTACGTCCTGCGCAGCCGGTACATCCGCAAACGCCCATAGTCCTTGGCAGCGGGCATGTGTCCAACGTAGTCGCACGCAAGATGCGTGTTCCCGGAGAGCACGAGCGCGGCGGCGAACGGCTCGGTGACGTACACGGCGGCCGGCGGTGTCACGGGCTCGATTCGCGCCGTCCGGCTTACGTGCGAGCCCATGAAGGTCTGCTCACCGAGTACCGGGTCGACGATCGGGAAGACGGGGCCGACGTGCCCGCCGAGGCGCAGCGCGAGGTGGGCTGGCAGGCCGGCGGCGTCGAGTTCGATCGCGTCCATCGCCTCCTGGAGCTCGAGTCCGCATTCCGCAGCGTGAACCGGGTCCTCGAACACGACGTACAACGCGTCGCCCCACGTGTTGCGCTGCAGGATCTCCTCACCGTGGTGGCCGAGCACGGCCGCGAATGCCCCGAGCACGTGCTCGGCGAACCGCGGGAGCTGCTCGTCGGTGAGCTTCGAGAAGCCCCTGACGTCGGCGAACAGCATCGCGCGAATCACGCGGCCCGAGACCGACCCGGAGGTGGGTGCGGGCTCGGGGAAGTCCGGAACCTCGGCGAGCAGCTCGCCATCAGGAGTGACGACGGTCGTCCGCAGCCCGCGCCTGCGCCAGCTGCCAACGTCGATCGCGGTGCTCGCGGGTCCGAGCGGCGGACCGCCGTCCCACACCGCCAGCTGGCGGACGTCCGCTTCCAGGTAGCGAGCCCGCAGCAGAGCGAGGCCCATCGCGAGCTCGGAGCCATAGCGGTACAGCACGTCGTCGCCGAGGTAGGCGTCCTGGGTCGCGTAGCTGACAGCGCCCGCGGAGGACATGCACCGCTCGTAGCGCTCGGTCCACGCGGCGCCGGCCGAGGCTACCGACGTCTGCAGGAACTCGTCGCGCGCGAACGGGAGCACGACGTGCAGCTCCGCGCCCGCCTCGAGTAGTGCTTCCGCCCACAGGATGTCGCCGCCACTCGCGAGTCCGCCGTAGGCGTAGGTTGCCGGCTCGCGCTCGACCTCCGCGCGGATCTGTGCCGTGACCCGCGCTTCGTCGTCGGCCCGGAACCGACCGTCTTCCCCGCGCGCAGCGATCCGGTGGCCGCAGAAGTGCACGACTCCTGGGCCGCGTAGCGCGGCGAGCACGTCGGGATCGATGCCCCGCAAGCCACATACGAGCCGCAGCTGTCGCCGCGTCGTGGAGACGGCGCCGTAGTCGCCGTCGTGAAGGCCAGCCGCGCGCTCGAGCGCGCGCCGTGCAGCCTGTGCATCGCCGAGCAGTAACCGCGCCTCGGCCTCGGTCGCAACGACGTAGTAGGAGTCAGCCTCGGCGTCAAGCAGCTCCAGCACGCGCCGCGCGAGCGTAGTCGCCCGATCGCAGTCGCCACCGAGCAACGCCAACGTCGCCGCGTTGATCGCCGGGTAGTAGCCGCCTGTCCGCGTGAACACGGCCTCGTATGCGTCAGCCGCGGCGAGGGCCTCACGGCGCTGAACCGGCGGATCGCGCTCCGCGACCGCCCTATCCTTTGCGATCCGCGCATGGAGCGCGGCGATGTCCTCGTGCTCGGCCTCGCCCGACTCCAGCCCGTATTCCTCGAACCGCGCGGCGGCCTGCTCGGTCGCTCCAGCGCGGGCGAGCGCGAGCACCGCTCGATACTTGAGCCAGATGTCCTCCGGATGCTTTTCGAGGCCGCGGTCGGCGAGGTCAAACGCGGCCAGCAACTCGCCGCGGCGCTCGGCGTCGCGCACAGCCGTGAGCCAGTCCGCTACGGCCTCGTCACGCATTGTGCAGGCAGAATGACATCACTCGAGGCCATGATCCTGACACAGCACGCCACTCTGTAAACGCGGACCGACTGCGGCACGCGCCGGGCAGTGACCTGTGTCTAATCTCGGACACAGGAGCGCGTAGAAGTGCACATTCACGTCTCGACGACTGGGTGGAGGCGCGCCCCGGCCCTGGTGGGCAACGTCTGCTCCGGCGATAGCGCGCTCTGTTAGCGTCGGATGATGGTCGACCTACATAGCTTCCGCCGCCAGGCGCGAGCCACGTGGTCGGCTGGTGGCTGGGACCACTTCGCGCGATTGATCAGCCCCGTCGGCGGTGTGGTGATTGACCGGGTCGGGGCAGCGCCCGGGGTGAGGCTGCTTGACGTGGGCACAGGCAGCGCCGGCAACCTCGCGATCCCTGCCGCCCAGCTCGGCGCCGAGGTGGTTGGCCTGGACATCACACCAGAGCTTCTCGAACGCGCGGCCCGACGTGCCGACGAGTCCGGCGTTGACATCGAGTGGGTCGAGCGCGATGCCCAGGAGCTGCCGTTTGAGGGCGCCAGCTTCGATCGCGTGACCTCGACGTTCGGGGCGATGTTCGCGCCCGATCACCAGCGAACAGCCGGCGAGCTTGTCCGCGTCTGCCGACCCGGAGGACGGATCGCGATGACGACCTGGGTCGACGACGGCTTCGTGGGCGAGCTGTTCACATTGACCGGGTCGTTCATGCCGTCGCCGCCTCCAGGCGTGCAACCCCCGCCGTTGTGGGGGGTCCCAGCTCACATCGACGAAGTCTTTCGCGCAGTCGGCGCCGAGCCATCGATCGAACGCGAGATCGTCGAGTTCAGCTTCGAGTCCGTCGATGATGCCGTCCGGCAATACGCAGCGAACTTCGGTCCGTTCGTCAGCGCGCGCATCGTGCTCGAGCCTCAGGGACGATGGGAGGAGTTCATCAGCGCCTTCCACGACCCAGTCAGTCGGTTCAACCCGGCCACGGATGGGACGGCGCGAATTCATTCTGACTACTTCGTGATCCTCATCGAACGCTGAAGGCACGACCCGTCGCGGGTCTTGTCACATTGGCCGCAGACGGTCAGGATCGCTTAGAGGCACGACCGCCGATGAGGCGTCTTACTCGACGCGGTCGCCCATCAGGCCGAGCTGGGTGCGGTCCAACGACGCAAAGTTCCACAAGCTCCAACCATACCTATTGATTCTGCGGCAAAGCTGTCCTTGACCTGGGGCGGCGCCGCCAACTAGGCTCTTGCGCGGGACGCGAGTCCCTTTCATGGCAGTTCCAGAAGGGGCGTGAGCGGTATGCAGGGTGGCGCGGGGTTATCAGGCGGTTACGGCACGGGTTCGGCGTTCGCGAGCCTCGTCGAGCGCGCTGAAAAGGCCAGTTACACCGAGCGGAAGCGTGTTGGTCGAGCATCGGCCGGCGCTGGCAAGGCGCTCAAACACTGGCTCTATTCGCCGTGGCAGCGCCTCGGATCGGAGGGCGGACAACGACCGCACACACTCGGGTGATCTGAACCGCGCGTGGACGGTCGGGAAACCGTCTAACCAGCCACGTCATCCCCGGGCGCTTAGCATCCCCGGATGTGGTCGGGGCGGCGAGCACCGCGTAGGTAAACAGCCATTACTCTAAAAAGACGGGGGAAACACCAATGTTGCGATTTAGTCAGCACGTTGGTTCGACTTGCTCAGAATCCTCGAGCGTTGAGCTGACGCCTGGCGGCACCACTTCCTGTCCGACGTGTTGCTGTTCGTGTTCCTGTTCGTGCTAGTGGCGCACCGTGCCGGCACAGGCCAAGCCTTCTCCTAGCGAGATTTCTGCAGATGACCGACAGCGGGACATGCGCGTCGCCGGCGCGCCGTATGGCTAGAGAGGGCTCGGCGCGCGCGTTACCACGCGCTTCTCGCACTGAACAGTCGCGTATCTCCGATGGCTCCAACCTATAGG
>DATNKY010000555.1:0-3302 GCA_035603155.1 Solirubrobacteraceae bacterium | reverse complement strand
GCGCGCGCACACGGCGAGGATCTCTGGCTGCAAGACGTCACGCAGCCCGATGGTCTGCGCATAGCCCGAGGCGAACGTTGTCTTGGCCTCGGCCAGGACGCGGGAGCGCATGCGGCCGATCGCCTCGCCGCCCAGGCGAGCAAGCGCGTTCGTCAGCAGGTATCCGCCGACGCTCCACGCCAACCCGAACTTGCGATCAATGATGGTGGGGGAAAAGTCAAGCGAGCCGTAGATGTACACCTGCTTAAGCACCGTGGTCCCGTACGGCGTGTACGACGTGGGCGGCGGCTGTGCGCGTTCCATCGCGGTGAGGATGTCGCCGGCCAATGCGCCACCGCCGATGGCGTCAAAAGCCAGGGTTGCGCCCGTGTCGCGAATGGCCTCGGTGAGCCGCTCGGCGAAGCCCGGCCGTGAGGAATCGACGACATGGACCGCGCCGAGGTCGCGCAGCGCCTGGGCGTGCTCGGCGCGACGGACGATGTTGACCAGTCCGATGCCATCGGCGGCGCAGATCCGCACCAGCATCTGCCCGAGGTTGGAGGCAGCAGCGGTGTGGACCAGGGCGGTGTGACCCTCGGCGCGCATCGTCTCGACCATCGATAGCGCGGTGAGTGGGTTGATGAACAGCGCCGCGCCCTCGGCGGTGCTGACATCGTCGGGCAGTTCGACGACCGCGGCTGCGTCGGCCACGCGGTAGTCGGCCCACATCGACCCGCCAAACAATGCGACGCGACGGCCGATCAATGCTGCCGCTTCCGGACCTGCCGCGATGACAGTGCCCGCGCCCTCATTGCCGACGGGCAGCGGCTTGTCGAGCCGGTCGCGAAACAGCGGGACTACCGCCTCTGGAACGGCGCCCACAAGATCTGACCCGTCGCTACGCAGCGTGCCAGGCGCGACCGCACCCAGCAGCACACCAAGGTCCGAGGGGTTGATCGGCGAGGCTTCGACAGCTACGACCACCTGGCTGCCGGCAGGCTCGGGAACGTCGCGTTCGGCCAATTCCAGCCGCAGCTCGCCGCTGGAGGAGATTGTGGATCGCAGGCTGCGGCCGCGGGTGGGAATCGCGTCGGGAGACGTCACGAGGAGCCTTTCGAGTCGGAGATCGCAGCCTATCGAGTGAGGGACTCATCCTGGATACCTCAGAAGGCGGTGGCGCGGGCGATGGATTGCCAGGCCTCGAACTCGGATCGCTGGTCGCGGAGTGATTGGTCGACCATGTCCGCTGCGTCTGTTCCGAGGACGAGTCGCAGCGGGGGGCGGTCTGAGTTCAGGGCGGTGAGAATCGCGGCTGCGGCCTTGGAGGGATCACCGGGTTGGCGGCCGTCGTCGTTGTGCAGGTTGTCGCGGACGGGGCCGACGATGGCGTCGTAGGCTTCGATCGGCCGCGAGGTGAGCAGCGCGCTCGGTGTGCTGAAGCCGGTGCGGAAGGCGCCCGGCTCGACGATCATCGTGGTGATGCCGAGGGGTCTGACCTCGGCGGCGAGTGCCTCGGTGAGGCCCTCGAGAGCGAACTTGGTCGCCGAGTAGCCGCCGACGCCGGCAAACGAGAGTCGTCCGCCCATGCTCGAGATCTGCACGATCGCTCCCGACTGCTGCCGGCGCATGTGCGGCAGGACGGCGCGAGTCAGCGTCGCGGGACCGAAGAAGTGCAGCTCCATGAGGCCGCGCAGATCGTCGTCGGAAGTTTCTTCGACGGCGCCGACGAGGCCGCGGCCTGCGTTGTTGACCAGGACGTCGATGCGGCCATGCCAGAGGATTACGTCGGCTACAACGGCTGCGATCCGGCGGCTGTCGGTGACGTCGAGCTCGACGGGAGTGACGCTGTCGGGGTGGGCGGTCACGAGCGCGTCGAGTGCGTCGGGACGTCGAGCCGCGGCGATCACGGTGTCGCCGGCGTCGAGCGCCGCCTGGGCGATCGCGCGGCCGAGGCCGGAGGTGGCGCCAGTGATCAGCCAGATACGGGGTTCAGAGTTCATCGGGGCAGAATCGCTCACCGCGCCCGCGGTGGCCACCACAACTTTCGACGTGGCGATAAACGCTCTTTATGATCGCGGCGTGGAGCTGACGCAGTTGCGCTACGTGGTCGGCATCGCCCGCGAGGGCAATCTCGGCCGCGCGGCATTGGCGCTGCATGTCAGCCAACCCGCGCTCTCCTACGCGCTGCGCACGCTTGAGAGCGAACTCGGCGTCCGGCTGTTCGAGCGCCATCGGGGCGGCGTGACTCTCACCCCCGCAGGCCGAGACCTCGTGCGCGACGCGCGCCACATCGTTCAGCTCGCCGACCGGGCTATCGAGGTGGCAGCCGCCCACGCGAACGGGACCGCTGGTGTCCTGCGCGTCGGCTTTGAGGCGAGCGGCGCCGCGGCGCTCACGACGCGCGCGCGGGCGACGTTCGCGCGCCGGTTTCCCAATGTGCGCGTCGAGCCCAAACGATTTGACTGGGGCGGGGAGGCCGCAGCCCTTCGCCAGGGACTGACCGATATCGCCTTCGTCTGGCTGCCCAACGAGACCGAAGGGATGCGGCTCACGGTCGTGCACGAAGAACCGCGAGTCGTTGGTGTTGCCGCCTCTCACCGTCTCGCCGACCGTGGACAGCTCTCGATCCTGGAGATCAACGAGGAGCCCTTGATGTGGACCCGCAGCGCGCCACGAGCGTGGGTCGACTGGTGGGCGGTCAACCCACGCCCCGACGGGTCCGAGCCACGCTGGGGACCGACCAACGACAACGTCGAGGAGATGCTCGAGCAGGTCGCCGAGGGCACGGCCGTCTGCATCGCGCCCGCCTCAATGCCCGACTACTACGGCCGCAGCGACCTGCGCTGGATCACGCTCACCGACGTCGAACCGCTACAGGTCGCGCTCGCCTGGATGCCCGAACACGAGACCCCACTGATCCGCCGATTCGTCGAAGTCGTCGACGAACTGACCACCTAAACCAAGCCCGGCGCACGGCGGCCCGCGGTTCTACGATCGAGCGGTCGGGTCGAGCTCAAGGTGCCGGCGCTCACGGCTTCTGGTTCGGCTTGGCCGATCGTGTCCTGGCGTCCGCCTAGATCCTCAGCCAGATCAGTTCGCTGTGAAAGGTCCGGCCATCCGCCGAGGTTCGTTTGGAAGCGATGATGCTCAGCCGCCCGTCTTCGATCGTGACGCGTCGGACGTGGTCGTGGCCTTGCCAGTTCGGGAACAATGAGACATCGACGTGATGGGTGACCGTCCCATTGTCGACATCGACGGTGAACGGCCCGGCGTAGGCGATGAACCGCCTGGCCATATGCCGGTAGTCGTCGTTGGTGCCGCCT
>DATNKY010000676.1:0-8443 GCA_035603155.1 Solirubrobacteraceae bacterium | reverse complement strand
CGCGCCGAACCGCCGCATGCATGCGTCTGCAACGTCGGCCGAGAGATCACAGACGGCCGCGAGCTCGTACCGATCGTCGAGTTCGCTCAGGTGCGGCAGATGCATCACCTGCGCGATCACTCCGCATCCGACGACGCCGACTCTCAGACGTTGTGCCATAGCCTCATCTCTTCTCGCTCAAGCCCGTTGGGCGGTTTGGCGACCGGGCGTCCGCCGCGCATCAGGCGGAGCTCGACGCGGCCGGCGCGGCCCTTTGCATCTTCCGAGCGCGCCGGGTACGCACGCGGCGCACCGGAATCCTCACCAGGCGCGGGATCAGCAACCCGAGGGCGGTTATCGCCAGGGAGGTGATAATCAGCAGCGTCGCGACGGCGTTGATCGCGGGCGTGATGCCAAACTTGATCTGCGTATAGATGTAGATCGGCAGCGTCACCTCTGGGCCGATGATGAAGAAAGTGATCACAAATTCATCGAGGGACAAGGTGAAAGCGAATAGCGCGCCGGCAAGTACCGCCGGAGCAATCAGGGGCAGAACCACGTAGCGGAACGTGCGCAACCAATTTGCGCCGAGGTCGCTGGCTGCTCTCTCCAACGAGCGATCGAAGCCCTCCAGGCGGGAGGCCACGATCAGCAAGACGAACGGTGTCGTGTAAACCGACTGTCCAATGATGACCGTCTCAATCGAGAGCGGTATCCCCAACCCCTGCCTCAAAAAGGTGAGAAGGCTGACCCCGATTAGCACGCCGGGAATCATGATCGGCAGGATGAACGCGATCCGGAAAGCGCCCCGGAAGGGCAGCCGGCTCCGGACGAGCGAGAATGCCGCGGCCGTTCCGACGACCGTACTGATCAGTGTTACCTCCAGCGCCACCCGCAACGACGTCTTGATCGCCGACTGCAGATCCGGGTTGCTTGCGATGCCGGTGAACCAGTGCAGCGTCCAGCCGGTGATCGGGAAAGTCCCATACCGATTCTTGTTAAAGCTCAGCATTATGAGAAGGACGATCGGAGCAAAGAGGAAGATGTAGATCACCCATGCCCAGCCCGTGAGCGCGCCGCGCACCAGCCGCGAGCTTCGTGACACGATCTCGACAGCGTTGGCCTCACCCGCCATACGTCTCACCTACCTCGAGCGAGCGCCGGAAGATGAGCAGCAGGATAATCACAACCGCTGCGATCAGGATCGCGATCGCCGCACCTTCGGCATACTGTGCCTCCTGGAAGAAGTTATCCACCAGATTGCCGATCATCACACCTCGTGTCCCTCCAACCAGTTCGGGCGTCAGATACTCGCCCAAGATTGGGATGAACACAAAAATGACAGCCGTGGTGATGCCCGGCTTGATCTGTGGCAGCATCACCGTGCGGACGGCGCGCGGATGGGTCGCACCCAGGTCCATGGCCGCGTGCATCTGCCTCCAGTCAAACCGTTCTAGCGCCGCAAACAACGTCAGTGCGGCGAACGGGAAGTAGAGATACACGAGCACGAAGATGACCGCGGGACGGTCGTACAGGAGCCATGACGGCGTACTGAGCCCGACCACGCCCAGGAGACGAGAGAGCGCGCCATTGTTGCCGAGGATGATCGTCCACGCGGTAACGCGAAGAAGGTAACTCACCCAGAACGGGAGAATGACCAAGAACAGCAGCGGTCGCTGCCAGCGGCGGCTGACGTACCGTGCCAGCCAGTAGGAGAATGGGAACGCGATCGCCAGCGTCAGCGCCGTCGCTGCGGCCGTCATCCACAGCGTTACCAGGAACGTATTGACATAAACCGGCGTGTTGAATACCGACTGGTAGTTGGCGAACGTCCAGTCTGATACGACCTTGTAGCCCTCCTGCGTCCAGAAGCTGTAGGCGACGATCAGCGCCATGGGAGCGGCGAAGAACAGCCCGAACAGGACCATCGCCGGCGCGAAGCCGGTGTACTGCGACAGCGTCACGACGCCTCGGCGAACTCTCGATCCACGACGGGCGGGCGCACCGACGACCGCCCTAGGCCCGCTCGACGCAGGAGTCGTCGAGGCGGTCATCGGGCGGCCGTCCTATGGTCGGTGGCTGAGCACATCAGCTGATCGGGCTCCGCGGCAGTGCGGGGGCTTACGCGCCAAACACCGAGTTGAACGCGGTGATATACGCGTTCGGGTTCTTCGCGGGACCCTTCAGGTGAGCTTTGAGCGCCTCCTCCGGCTGGTTGTATAGAAGCGCGTCGGCAAACTCCTTTTGGCCCGCATTCACCAGGAGCTTGTAGGCCGCCTCGTTAAACCAAGCCTCCTTAAACTCCTTGAACAACGGCACGACCCATTCCGGCTGACCCCAGGCGTTGATGAACTGGTTGAATCGGTTCGCGTGGGATGTCTTCATCTGCTGCTCGGCGTCCAGCCAGCCGACCACGCCCTCTTTGGGCACCGCCGCCTTGATCAGCGGGCCGCCCGCCTCTTTGACCCGGATGTCAGTGCCGAGGTTCTCTGACGTGAACCACGCCGACTCGTTCGTGAGCGCCTGTACCACGCCCGTGTTCTGGGAGACGAGCGTGAGGAACGCCGGCTTGGCCGCCTTGAGCCACTCCGTCGCACGGCTCAGTTCAGCCGAGTTCATGTTGTAGGGCGCCTTGGCTCCGGTCGCCAGCCCGGCCTCCGCCATGATGTCGGTCGGCTGGTTCTCACGCACGAACTTGCCGTGATACTTCGGATCCAGCAACACTTCATAGGAAGTCGGCGCCGGACTCACGAACTTCGGGTTGTAGTAGATCCGCAGGGCCGACCACGCGCGTGGGTACGCCAGGTAGCCGCCGCCACCCTGCCAGATCGAGAAGTCCCGGGAGACCGAGTAAAGATCCTTGGACGCCGGTATGTCATTGATGTCAAACGCGTTCGTGAGCCCCTGCTGGTGGTAGTAGGGGACCCAGAGCGCGTCCGCCGAGACGATGTCGAACTGCCCGCTCTGCTGGGCCTTGATGAACATCGCCGCGTCATCTGACCCAAGCGTGACGTTGACGCTGATGCCCGTTTCCTTCTTGATGGCGGGCCACTGGGTCGACGGATAGTAATGGTCGTTCCAGGTGAGCATATTCAGCGTCACCGGACTCTTGGAATTCGAAGCTACCGGGGCGTTGCTGGCTGCACCGCTGGAGCTGCTGCTCCCGCAGGCCGCGAGGCCCAGAGCCCCAATCCCAAGTGCCCCGACGCGAAGCGCGTCACGCCGAGTAATCAAATCATTAATCATCCCGTGTCCTCTCCTCTTGAATCCTGCTGTACGTCGTGGAATAGCACCGCGGCTTCGGCCTCCCAGCGAAGCCGCACCAATGACTCCTCCCGTACCTGCTCGCTCAGTTCAGCGGACATGTCAACGATGATGGGATCCTCAGCGGCCGCGCAGTCGATGCTGACACGGGTGAGGTTGCCGAGGAACGACACCTTGACCACGGTGCCCAAAAGACCTGGATCGCTCGGCGAGGCCGACTCCAGACGGACCGACTCCGGCCGCACCATCAAGGTCCCGCTGCCCGAATCCCGCGTGTCTGGCGAAGGCAGCGGGGCCTTATCGTGTGAGGCCATTACGACCCCGTCATGCCACTCGACTGCAATGAAGTTCGACTCGCCGATGAAATCCGCGACGAACCGCGACGCCGGCTGCTGGTATATCTCCTTCGCTGTCCCAATCTGCTCCACGCGCCCTTCGTTCATAATCGCGATGCGATCGGCCATCGCCATCGCTTCTCCCTGATCATGGGTGACGAACACGAACGTAGTACCGATCTCACGCTGAATCTGTGAAAGCTCGACCTGAAGCCGCTTTCGCAGCTTGAGGTCCAACGACCCGAGCGGCTCGTCAAGGAGCAGCACGGCAGGGCGATTCACCAGGGCACGAGCGACGGCCACCCTTTGCTGCTGGCCACCCGAGAGCTGAGCTGGATACCGGTCGGCGTATGCCTCGAGTGCCACCAGCGTCAGCGCCTCGAGAACGCGCGTATCCGTGTTGCTCCGCGGCACCTTCGCCATGCGTAGGCCAAAGGCGACATTGTCCCGTACGTTCAGGTGCGGGAACAGCGCATACGACTGAAAAACTGTGTTGACCTTCCTCCGGTGCGGAGGGGTCCGATTGACCAGCTCGCCGCGGATCCGGATCTCACCCGTCGATGCGGCCGCGAAACCGCCCAGCAGATTCAAGGTCGTCGTCTTGCCGCATCCGGAGGGCCCGAGCAGGCAGAAGAACTCACCCTCGTTTATCTCCAGATCGAGTGACTCAACTGCCGTGTGAGCTCCGTACTGCTTGGACACGCCGCTGAACGCGATCGCCGGCGAAGCGGACGCTGTTGATCTGTCGGTGAGCGCCGCGTCAACCATTACCAAGGTGACATCCCGCCAATCATTAGGTCGCTGTCTGATGCCTCGTTGCCCACCGCCGCGCGGCCGCGCACCTCGCGCGAGATCTGGTCCCGGGCGTCTCCCAGTCCATTCAGCACGGCGTCGCGCGCCTCCTGGAACCGCGCCTCGTCCATCGAGACGCTAAGTCCGACTGCGCGTTCCTCGAGTCCTCCGAACGGCGCGGTGACGGCCATGCAGCAGCGGCCGGCCACCGCCTCGCCATGCTCCTCGGCATGTCCCAGAGTCCGCACCCGTGCCAGCTGAGACACGAGATCGTCCAGTCCGGTGATCGTGTTCTTCGTAATCGCTGTCAACTGCCCGTCTTGCTCCAGCCGAGAAGCGAAGATGTCGCGTACGCAATCGTCGGTCTTGAGCGCAAGTAGCGCCTTGCCCAGCGCGACCGCATTGGCCGGCAGGAGCTTTCCGACGGTCGAGAGCGCGAACACGGAACGCCCTCCTTCCTCGCGAACGAGATACAGGACCTGATCCTCCTGCAGAACCCCGAGGTTGACGGTCTCCTCCGTCAGCTTCGCCAGCCACCGGCAGACCCGACGAACCGATGACATCAGGGGCATCTGGAGGGCGAACGCGCCGCCAAGCTCGACGGTTGCGAGTCCCAGGGTGTACTGGCCGCTATCGAGCTTGGTCACGTAGCGTCGTGGCTCGAGCTCCGCCAGAGTCCGATACACGAGCGATTTTGAGTGCCCGGTGTGCTCGCAAAGATCGTTGACTGAAAGCTCGACCCCCCGGCGAGCGAGGACGATCAGGATGTCCGCTGCGCATCCAGCCGCCGGCGCCGAGTACTTGGGTTTCGCCGGAGCAACACTCATCGACTCGCGACCGCCTCACCTTGCGTGTTGATCGGGAGCGCCGCTTCCCGCGCGGCCGCTCCCAGGAGCGCAGAGTCCGATGCGATCGCTACAAACGTGAAACCGTCCTCGATGCACTCCAGTGCACGCTCCCGGTCCCGAGCGAGGATCCCCGCTGGGATTCCCGCCGATTTCGCCGCTCGCACGACGGCGGTCAGAGCGGCGCGGAACTCAGGCGCGTCGAAGATGCCCGGAACGCCGAGGGCGTGCGAGAGGTCAACCGGGCCGACGAACAGGACGTCCACGCCCGCGGCTTCAGCGATTGCTTGCACCTGCGCCAGCGCACTCACGGTCTCAATTTGGACGACGCCCACGACGTCCTCGTTTGCCGTCTGGAGCGCGTCGGCCTGCATCCCGAAACCGCAGGCTCGGTTGTACGTGGCGACGCCTCGGTCGCCCTCCGGCGGATAGCGCAAATGCCCAACGGCGCGGGCCACTTCCGCAGCGCTGTCAAGGCGCGGGAACATGACACCGGCGGCACCCAAATCGAGTACTCGTCCGGAGCGAATCCTCTCTGCGCTCTCGACACGAACAATGACCGGTACCTGATGGATTCCCGCCGCCAGGACTTGTCCGATCAGCGCCTCCTCGCTCCCGGCGCCATGTTCAAGGTCGACCACCAACCAATCGAATCCCGCTAGAGCGCATGCTTCGGCGGCCAGCACGGATCCGAGGTTGACGAAGGTCCCGACCGTAGGTTCGCTGCACCGTATGCGGGCGCGCAGCGACGCGCTCATCGCCGCCACCAGGTTTTGACAAGGCCCCGCGCACGAGTCGCGCGATGCGGGCGCGTACGCCTATCGCACGATCGAGAACCCCACGGGGCCGCCGTGATCACGGGCTGCGCCCGTCTCTCCGCTCGAGGCCTGCCCGCCGGGGAGCCACCGCGGGCCCCGGTGCAGTCACGCCCGTCACACAGACGGCAGCTGACGCCGACGGTCGCAAGCCCGAGTGGACTGGTCGCGGCTTGGGCAGCGCATGCGCTTGGGTGGGCGTTCCGCTCACCTGGGTCGACAGTTCATATATGAAACCGAGTTTCATGACCCCCCTGAGCGCGGTCTTATACATCTGGCGGCTGTAGGTGTCAACCTCTGTTTGTGTTATGAAATCGTTTACACTCGCTCGCCCGTGGAAATGGCGAGCGTGTCCGGCCCGGGGGGGTCGATGTCGACCGGCGATCGGCTTGCCTTGCTCGGTGGCACTCCGATCGGCATTCCGGCCAAGCCGCGTTATCCGCGGTTCACCGACGAGGCTCGACGAGACATCGACGACCTCCTGCGCGAGGGCGATATGGTCGGCCTCGGAAGGGCGCATCCGTGGGTCGATGCCGCCGAGCGCGCCATCGCGGAATGGCATGGCGTCGGCCATTGCTTGACGACATCCTCGGGACATGCGTCGCTTCACGCAGCCCTGATCGGGCTGGAGATCACCGGCGGTGCCGAGGTCATCACGACGCCTTACACGTGGGGAGCTTCGACATCCCCGATCCTTTACAACAACGCGGTTCCGGTATTCGCTGACGTCGATCCGGAGCGAGGCCTACTCGATCCAGATTCGGTCCGTGAGGCGGTCGGGCCTCGGACCGAGGCGATCCTGGTCACCCATCTCTACGGCCAGCCGGCGGACATGACGGCGTTGTCCAAGATCGCGTCGGAGCGTGGTCTTGCTCTGATCGAGGACGGCAGCCAAGCTCACGGGGCGAGGCATCGCGGCAAGCGGGTGGGTGGCTTCGGGGACGCTGCCGGCTTCTCGTGCATGGGCGGCAAGCTCCTGGCCACCAGCGAAGCGGGCTATCTCGTCACCAATCGCGACGACGCCTATTGGAACGCGGTGATCAGCTGCCAGCACGCCGGCGGAACCGAACATGCCGGCCGGGCGGACGAGGACGGGTTCCCCTCGGACCTGCGTCCCTACACCGACTCGCTTCACTACACCTACCGCGTCAGCGTCCTGAACGCGATCCTCCTGGTCCACCAGCTCGCCAAGCTCGACGAGGAGAACGCTAACCGGATCCAGAACCGCTCCTGGTTCGTTGAGGCGATCGACGGGGTCGGCAGCGTGAGCGTCCCGGAGTACGCCGACGGGGAGCCCGTTTATCACATCGTCACGCTGAATTTCGTGGCCGAGCACGCCGGCGTTTCGAAGCACACATATCTGGCGGCGCTACAGGCCGAGGGGGTCCCTGCATTCAGTTACATCGACGTTCCCCTGCATCGTCTCGAGCGTCTACGTCCAGGAACACACGCTCCGCGGACGATGTGGGCCGAACGTCTGGCGCGTTCGGGGTGCAACTATGCCGCCCTTGAACTGCCCGGCTGCGACGCCAAGGTCGAGCGCTCCTTCGAGATGAGCTGGAACTGGATTGATCCCGATCGCGAGGCGATGAACCGTCTCGCCGCGGCGTTCAGCAAGGTCGAGGAGCAGCTCGACGCGCTTCGCACCTACGAACGGTCGTTGCGATGACGGCCGAGCGTCGTGTGCGGGTCGCGGTAGCCGGCATGGGGGACATCGGACTCATGCACGCGCGGAACGTCGCGCGCGACCAGCGCGCCGAACTCGTGGCGGTGGCGAGCACGACAATAGGGCGAGCGGCCGAAGTCGCAGCCGAGCTTGGAGCAGGCGTGCAACCGTTCTCACACGAGCAACTGCCAGCGTCCGACGTCGAGGCCGTCGTGCTCTGTTGCCGCGCGCGCGAGCATGTGAGGTACGCGGTTCCGTTGCTCGAGGCCGGCAAGCATCTTCTCCTGGAGAAACCGGGGGCGACGACGCTCGCTGACCACGATCGGCTTCACGCCGCGGCTGAGGCCGCGCCGGACAGCGTGCTCCAGATCGGCTACATGCGGCGATTTGATCCGCTGTTCTCAGAGGCTCACCGGCTAGTTGCAGCAGGGGCGATCGGAGAGCCGCTGGTGCTCCGCATGACCAGCCGCGATCAGGAGTTTCCAGCCGGCGAGGATCCCGCCGATACTGGTGGGTTTGCGCTCGACATGGCCGCGCACGACTACGACACCGCGTGCTGGCTGCTGGGTCAGCGACCGGTACGTGTTTCGGTCGAGCGTCAGGCACTCGTGCATCCCCAACTGCTCGGACTCGGCGATTTCGACAATGCCATTATCACTGTCCGCTTCGACGCGGGCGGGATCGCCACCTCGCATATCTCTCGGACGTGCGCGTTCGGACACGACATACGAGCTGAGATCATGGGCC
>DATNKY010000086.1:0-3514 GCA_035603155.1 Solirubrobacteraceae bacterium | reverse complement strand
CTCCCTGAGCCGATCCTCATCGTGGTGAGGCGCGTTCGAGCGTCCATGACGAGCCTCCGTTCGTGTAACCGATCGTTCAGTGACTGCATGGCAATGTCTCTCATTCAGCGCTGATTCGCACCAGCGACGGGCACGGGTTCGTCGGCAGGGGCGCCACTGGGCGACGCGAGCCCCGGGGTCACCGTGACTGGACCCGTGGTCAGGCCAGCGTCCGGCCTAGGCGCGAGCGGGCGACCTCGGCAGCCACGCTGTCCAGCGAACGGATCGGCTTCCGTAGATCCGCGTCAAGGCCCACCGAGCAAGCGCAAACCACAACAGATTCGGAGCTTGACACATGCGTACTCATCAGCCGGTTAACAACCACGAGGACCTTCTCGGAGTTGTCGATGGTCTTCTGGAGGAGATCGGGCTTGATCGCCGCGATACCGGAGGGCGAGTGACGTTCAGCGGGCTTGACCCGCTACGCCCGACCGTCCTGAAGACCGGCGCGGCCTCGGCCGCGATCGCGGCGACAAACGCGATCGCGTCGGCCATCCTGTGGCGGCATCGCGGCGGGGAAGGGCAGGACATCCACGTCGATCTGCGCAAGGCGTTCTCCTACCAGAGCCCGTGGCAGGATGTCCTGGTCGACTGCACCAAGCTCAACGGCCAGTCGATCATGTCGCTGGGCAATTACGGCGGTGAGTTCCTGCTGCCGACGCGTGACAACCGGTTCGTCGTCGTCATCGCGCCGTACCCGTCTCAACAGGTGAAGGTGGGCCGCATCTTCCGGTGCGGCTTCATCGAGGAGCAGATGGCGCAGGTGGCGCGTAAGTGGGACGCGGCGGATCTCGAAGCTGCCGGCCAGGACATTTCTCTTCCGATCTCGATGGTCCGCACCGTCGAGGAGTTCCAGGCGTCCGATCATTGGCGCGATCACGCGTCGACTCCGCTGATCCACATCGAGAAGATCGGCGAGAGCGACCCCGAGCCGCTGCCGCCGAGCGCCCGGCCGCTGTCGGGCGTGCGGGCTCTGGGACTCACGCATGTCGTCGCCGGCCCAACCACATTGCGACAACTCGCGGCGCAGGGGGCGGACTGCCTCAACCTCAACATGCCGCGGTACGTCGAGGACCCCAATGTGTACGTCCAGTCAGACGCGGGGGTGCGGCAGGCGATCTTGGACGCTCGTACGACTCGTGTGCCGGGGACGCCCGCAACGAACCGCAAAGCCGTGTACGACCTGGTCCGCGACGCTGACGTCTTCGTCGAGAATCTCAAGCCGCAGCAGGCGGCGCGCGAGGGGTACGCGGCGGAGGATCTGGCTGCCGTTCGCCCCGGTGTCGTCTATCTGCGCCTCAAGCTCAACACCGTGACCGGCCCGTGGGCCAACTGGGTCGGCTTCGATTTGAATGCAGGCGCGTTCACGGGGGTCTACACCGCCGAGGGCAGCCCTGAGCAGCCACGCTTCCCCGTGGGGGTCAACGTCGTGGTCGACTTCCTCTGCGGCATCCTGGCCACCGCCGGCGTCCAGGCGGCGCTTCTGCGCAGGGCCGTTGAGGGCGGCAGCTACCGCGTCACCGTCACGCTCGCGCAGACGACGTCGTTTGAATTGAGCCTGGGCCTCAACGACAAGGCCAAGCTGCTGACGCTCGACGAACTCGGGGCCGAGCACCAGATCCAGACCCCCAACCTCATCACCGGGATGACGCCGTTCGGTGAGCTCACGCGGCTGGGCTCGCAGGTGGAGATGTCCAAAACCCCGGAGTACTGGTCCGACCCGATCCTGGTGCCGCCGGGCTCAAGCCGCCCCGAGTGGCTTCCGCGCGAGACCAGGACCCAGAGGTCCGCTACCGCGGTCCGGCGGGCCGCCTGACCGTCAGCAGATTCGGGCAACCCTCTCAACCAGCACAGGAGTGAAAGATCATGGCTTCACAGAGGCACATCGAACGCATCGCCATCGTCGGCACCGGCACGATCGGTGCGAGTTGGGCGGCGCACTACCTCGCTCATGGCTTTGACGTCGTGGCGACCGATCCCGGGCCTGGTGCCGAGGATGCCCTGCGCGAGTACGTGGACCGCGCGTGGGAGACCGTCAGCGCTCTCGGTCTCGCGCCCGGCGCGTCACGCGATCGGCTTTCGTTCACTGACGACCTGCAAGAGGCCGCCGGTGGCGCGGACTTCGTGCAAGAGCAGGCGCCGGAGCGCCTCGACCTCAAGGTCAAGCTGTTCGCCGACATCGACGCTGCCGCTCCTGTCGACGCGATCATCGCCTCGAGTTCCTCGGGCATCCCGATGAGCGACATCCAGACGCGGTGCGAGCACCCGGAGAGGACGGTGATCGGGCACCCGTTCAATCCGCCGCACGTGATCCCGCTGGTGGAGGTCGTGGGCGGGAAGGCGACCTCGGCCGAGACAATCAGCGCGGCGATGGCGTTCTACGCTGCGGTGGGCAAGCGTCCCGTCCAGCTCTACAAGGAGCTGCCCGGCCACGTCGCCAATCGCCTGCAGTCGGCGCTGTATCGCGAGGTCGTCTATCTGATCGCCCAGGGCGTGCTCGACGTGGCGGCTGCTGACGACGCCGTCTCCTGGGGTCCGGGCCTGCGCTGGGGCGTGATGGGACCGAGCCTGCTCTGGCATCTCGGCGGAGGCGAGGGCGGCATCCAGCACTTCATGGACACGCTCATGGACCCGATGGCGAACGCGTGGAAGACGCTCGGCAACCCGCAGATGACCCCCGAGCTCAAACAGACGATCGTCGACGGCGTCCTTGCGGAGGCCAACGGGCATTCGGTCGACGAGCTCTCGGCAGAGCGCGACGCGATGCTGCTCGCACTCCAGGCAACCCGCGCCGAGCACGAACTCTCACGTCCGCTCGGGTCACCGAGCGCCGCCTGAAAGGAGTGCACCATGGCACCCGTGGAAGACAAGCTCTTTGTGCTCGAGGCCAGTGACGGCGGTCACATGTTCTCGGTCAATCCTGACGGCTCGGACAAGAGGACCCTCGTCAGCGGCAGCCGGATCCCCGACGGGATTGCCGTCGATGTCGAGCGCGGGCACGTGTACTGGACCGAGATGGGCCACCCACCCGTCAACGACGGCTCGATCGAACGAGCCGACCTCGACGGCGGCAACCGGGTGAGCATCGTTCCTCCGGGCGGGACGCACACGCCCAAGCAGCTACAGCTCGAGCGGGTGAGCCGCAAGCTGTACTGGTCGGACCGGGAGGGCATGCGCGTCATGCGCTGCAATCTCGACGGATCCGATGTCGAGACGCTCGTCCAGACCGGCGAGGGTGATGAGGACCGCAAAGATCAGACCAGGCATTGTGTCGGCATCGCCGTCGACCTCGACCGCGGATACATCTACTGGACACAGAAAGGCCCGCCCAACGCGGGACTGGGCAGGATTCTGCGCGCCGGGGTCGAGCTTCCCGCGGGCGAGCTGCCCGACCGCCGCACTGACGTCGAGGTGATGTTCGACGATCTCCCCGAGCCAATCGACCTCGAGCTCGATCTCACGACTCGCACTCTCT
>DATNKY010000228.1:0-2227 GCA_035603155.1 Solirubrobacteraceae bacterium | reverse complement strand
TGACGAACTCCATGATGTTGACCCCGTGCTGACCGAGCGCGGGGCCGACCGGTGGCGCCGGCGATGCCTGGCCGCCAACCGCCTGCAGTTTGATTTGAGTCAGAACTTTCTTTGCCATCGACTAGATCTTCTTCACCTGATCGAACCCGACTTCTACCGGCGTCTCGCGACCGAAGATCGACACCAGCACCTTGAGCCGCTGGGCATCCTCGTTCACCTCGGAGATCTCGCCGGAGAAGTCTGACAGCGGACCCGAGATCACCTTGACCGACTCACCGATAGTGAACGTGGCCCGGCTGCGCGGACGCGCCTCCTGCTCGCGGTGGAGCAGGCGGTTGACCTCGTCCTGGGTGAGGGGGACGGGCTCGTTCGAGGCACCGACGAATCCGGTGACTCCGGGCGTTCCCTTGACCAGCGACCACGAGTCCTCGTTGAGATCCATGTTGACCAGCACGTAGCCGGGCATCGTGCGCTTCTCGACCGTGATCTTCTGGTTGTCCTTCATTTCGGACACCGATTCGGTCGGCACCACGATCTGCCTGACCGCCTGCTGCTGACCGAGCGAGACGATCCGGTGTTCGAGGTTGTGCTTGACCTTGTTCTCGTGACCCGAGTATGTGTTTACGACGTACCAGCGGAACATTCTGTTGCTCGATTGGCCTCTCTAGCCCACGGCGCCCGGCGGCGCCTACTTCAAGACGAAAGTCACTATTTTGTTGGACACCCAGTCCGAGGCGCCCAGGAAGACCGCGGCGATGATCACGAACCCGATCACGACTCCGGTGGCCTGCATCACCTGGCGGCGATCGGGCCACTGTACCCGGTGTAGCTCGCGCCAGCTTCCTTGCAGGAAGCCGATGAGCCGCGTGATCATGCTCGGTCCGCGCTCGGCGACCGGGCCGCCGGACGGCGCTAGCTCGCGGCCGGAGCCGCCGGACCTGCCTCCAGCTCTGCCACCCCTCCGCCGGCGCCCGCTCTCGGAGATCGACTCGTCGACCTCGCGCTCGAACTCCTCCTCGTCCTCCTCGTCGCCGGGCTCCGGCTCCACGGGACGGGCGAATTCGAGCTGCTCCTCAGCCAGCTCGACGTCAGGGGTAGCGTGCTCCAGCGGCGCAGGTGCGCCCCGGTAGTCGTCGGAATCGTCGTCATCGGACGCATCCGAACTCGCGTCAGCACCCGGGTCGGGCTCGACCTCGAACGAATCGTCGCCGACGTCGACGGGGTCCAGCTCGGGCGCGCCGTTCTCGTCTTCGAGCTCGCGCGCGCCGTTCTGGTCCTCCAGCTCGGGCGAGCCGTTGTCGGAACGATGCGTCGCGGTCGGCAGGCCCTGGCTCGGATCCACCGGCGTACCGGGCTGGCGAGGACGCCGGTCTCTGGCGCGTTTGCGGTTACGGGCCACGGAGCGCTCCGGCCGGGTCAGCGCGTTTCGCGGTGCGGCGTATGGCACCTGCACCAGCGGCAGTACTTACGCAGCTGCAACCGCTCCGGGTTGTTCCGCTTGCTCTTATTCGTCTGGTAGTTGCGTCGCTTGCACTCTTCACAGGCGAGAGTCGCAGCGATCCGAACGTCTCCACGAGCCATCTGGGCGCTTCCGTCTGAAATGGTCAGGGTCCGGCTACCGGACCGCGGGCGCGAGAACGAACGCCGCCCGGCGCCAAGGGCTCAGTGTAGCGACAGGTTCGTGAGCGGGAGACGGCCTCGCGGTTATTCGACGAGCTCGATCGGAGACACCTCCAGATCGAGCCAGCGATCGCCGCGGAGGATCCGAATCGGCAGCGGGTGGCCGATCGCCTCCTGGCTCATCAGCCGTTGCACGTCGTCGACGCGCTCGATCGACTGCCCGCCGAGCTCGACGATGAGGTCCTCGGCGCGGAGGCCGGCTCGCTGGGCCGGGCTGCCCTGGGAGACCTCGACGACCTCGACGCCCGCGCTCCGGCCCACGCGCACGCGCGCGTGAGGCGGTAGCGGGCGCGGGCCAGCCGCGATCCCGATCCAGGCGCGCCGGACGCGGCCGTCGCGCATCAGCGTGCCGACGATCTGCCGCGTCGCGGCGTTGATCGGGACGGCAAGCCCGAGGCCGACGCCGGCGACCGCGGTGTTGATCCCGACGACCCGGCCGCGCGCATCCGCGAGCGCCCCGCCGGAATTGCCCGGATTCAGCGCGGCGTCGGTCTGGATCACGTCCTCGACCAGGCTGGTCCGGGCGCCGGTCCGGGTCGGCAGGGAC
>DATNKY010000654.1:0-3903 GCA_035603155.1 Solirubrobacteraceae bacterium | reverse complement strand
GCCTATCTGCCGCACATCACGCGGTCGCTGCGCCGGCCGGCCGTATTGCTGCAGACGATGGTGGTCGCCCACGACCGCGACCTCGCGCTCCATGCGCCGCACGACACGGTGTGCCTCGTCACCATCTCCGGGAACTCGAGCAGCTCGGCGTGCGGCCTCACCGCGGCGCAGATCGAGCGCGGCATCTCGCCGGCCGACGATCAGGGCACGTTCAGCGGCGTGGTTCCAGACGGCGTCGCGTCGGTGACGCTGAGCTTCACGGGGACGTCGGGGAGCACGGTTCGCACGGTCGCCGCGACGGTGATCAACAACGTCTACGCCGTCCATGTACGGGGGATCCCAGGCGAATTGCCGAGCCCGCCGAAGATGACCTGGCGTTCGGCCCAGGGCAGCGTGATGAAGCGAATCTCGCCGCCGTCGGTGACAGCGACATGCAGGCAGCACCCGGTAGCGTGTCTCGTAGTCGAAGGGGGCGTTACCGAGAGCAGCTCCTCGAGCAGCGGCCGGGCGTTTCGCGGCACGACGGGGGTGTCGTCCCCATAGGGCCGGTCGCCTCATCCCGGTCGCGGCCCGTGCGAGGTGTTGGCCTCAGTGCGAACTGTCGGCTCAGCGCCGGCGCCGTGAACGCGCGCGGGTGGACGTGACGCTGCGCCTCGTCTGATCGCCGAGGGCGCGAATACAGTGCTCCCGGTTGGCGAGCGTCTGGCGCCGGTACTTGTCCGGGAGCCCTTCGTTGCGGAGCAGCCGGTTGCACGCGTCGAGCGCGACGCGTGGCTGCCCCACCCAGTAGGCCGCGATCGAGTATTCGAACAGCAGCCCCCACTCGTAGATCCAGCGCTCGACGAACAGCGCGTTCGTGGGAATCGGGGTGCGGACACCGCGGTCGGCGACCATCTGCGCGGCAGCGTGCAGACCCCGGCCGCGAAACATCCAGGCGAGCGCGTAGAGCGGCTCTGCTCGCCGGGGGCTGTGGCTCCAGGCCTCGAACAGCGCCGCGACCGCCGAATCCCCATGTCCGACTCGCTCGCTGAGGAGCCCGACCTGATAGCGGGCGTAGAACACCTCCTCCTCCCAGCCGGCCAGCGCCGCACGGCGGCGGTAGAGGTCGAGCGCTTCCTCGATCCGGCCAAGGTCGCGAAGCGTCTGCGCGAGATAGAAGACCGTTCGCGGGTTGTCCGGGTCCTGCTCGAGCTCTCGCGAGAGCAGGCGCAGGTCGCGCTCGAACTTCTCGGGCCTGGTACCGCCGTCAGCGTGATGATCGATCACGATCGCATCGAGGAGTTGCTCGCGGTCAACGCCGTCGCTCGTGATGTATTCGTGCGTCGAGCCGACGTATCGCCAGGGTCGGTCGCCGCGCACGAGCCGCTTGATCCAGTACTCCGGATCGTCGGCGTGACGCAGCATGTAAGAGTCCGCGGTCAGGTCGCGCAACCGCGCCCGGTCATAGGTGACGGTCATGTCCGCGTCGATCAACAGCAAGTAATCGGCGTAACCATGCGCCAGCTCCATGAGCTCGGTGCGGTTGTGGCCGAAGTCGACCCAGGGTCGCTCGTGCAGCGCGCCGGGAAGGTCGCCGAGGGACGCGCGGATCATGTCCTGCGTCCCGTCCGTCGAGCCCGTGTCGCAGATCACCCAAGCGTCGACCAGGCCGCGCACCGATTCCAGGCAGCGCTCGATGACCGCTGCCTCATCCTTCACGATCATGCTCAAGCAGATCGAGGGCATCTCACTCGCCGGGGGATTCTGCCTGATGCAATTGGCTCCCGGCCTGGCGGTGAGCGCGGCGGCCGAGCCGGTCGGTCCACACGCGGGGCATGCTCACGCGGACCTCGGTGTATTAGCGAACTATATGGACGCTCAGACACCCAGGTCGTGTCGGGAGCCCCGGATGCGGTCCGCGCCAAGACTAAGATTCGCGCGGTGTGGGAGAGGTTGTCGAGTTGACCACGGGGACACGTCGGGTGGTCGCGTACGTCGCGTGCTTTCTCGCCGGTGCGGGCGTGTTGGCACTGGTGGCGCTGATCGCGGGGCTCTGGAACTCGACGTCCACGCCCGTGATCCTGAACACCGACAGAGTCGCGCAAGCGATCGAAGGATCGATTCGCACCCAGCGTCACCTCACCTCCCGGGTCACATGTCCGGTCAACATCGTCCAGCAGAAGGGCGTCGTCTTCTATTGCCAGGCGGCCGTCGGCGCGCGCAACTTTCGAGTCGTCGTGACCGAAGTTGACAGCGATGGCCACGTCACGTTCGTCGTGACGTGATCTCGCGTTCCGCTTGTGTCGTCCACCCCAAACGTGAGAGTCTGTCCGCCGTGTCGTTCGTTGCGGGGGCCGGCAATGATGGCTAGAGGGGTTTTGGACGCGCGGTCGCGCCCGCTTGACGCTTGCGCGCCCGTGAAACGCGCCGGCTAGATCCGAAGATCAGCCCGGAACGCGGACCGGCACCTAGACCCGAAGATCCGAGCTACCAGCGGTAGTGAGCGAAGGCCTTGTTGGCCTGCGCCATGCGGTAGATATCGTCCTTGCGCTTGTAGGCGTTGCCCTGCTGCTGCTGGGCATCGAGCAGCTCGTTGGCGAGGCGCTGCGACATCGTCTTCTCGCGGCGAGCGCGGGCGAACTGGACCAGCCAGCGTACGGCGAGCGTGCGGGAGCGGCGAGATGGGACCTCGACCGGCACCTGGTAGGTGGCGCCGCCGACGCGGCGCGGCCGGACCTCGAGGACCGGGGTCAGCGCCTTGATGCTGGCCTCGAGCTGCTCAACGGCGTTCTTGCCGCTGCGCTCCCCGAGGATTGCGAGCGCGTCGTAGACGATCTTCTCGGCGGTCGACTTCTTGCCGTCGAGCATCACCTTGTTGATGACCTGCTGGACGAGGCGGTTGCGGTACACCGGATCGGCATCGATCGGGCGGACCTGGGCGGCTGCGCGGCGGGGCATCCTAGTTACCCCCGCGGGGCATCCAGCCCCGCGTACTGAGACGGTTGTTGAGCGTCCCGCATCACTACTTGGCCTTCACGCCGTACTGCGAGCGCGCCTTCTTGCGGTCGCTGACGCCGGCGGCGTCGAGCGTGCCGCGGATCACCTTGTAGCGGTAACCCGGCAGGTCCTTGACCCGGCCGCCGCGGACCAGCACCACCGAGTGCTCCTGGAGGTTGTGGCCCTCGCCGGGAATGTAGGCGTTGACCTCCATTCCGTTGGTCAGCCGCACCCGCGCCACCTTGCGCAAGGCCGAATTCGGCTTCTTCGGGGTGGTGGTGAAGACCCGGGTGCAGACGCCCCGGCGCTGCGGGGCCGCGACCTTCTTCTTACGCCCCTTGCCGGTCTTCAGACCGGGCGTGGCGAGCTTCTTCTTGGGCGCGGTGCGGCCTTTGCGGATCAGCTGGCTTGTAGTCGGCATGCGGCCCGAGAGGGTAGCAGGGGCGAACGGGCGGCTGGGCGCCGCCGGACGGCGCCATCGGTCGCGATGCGTTCGCCTAACGGGAGGGGGCTTATGCGGGCACCGCCGCGAGCGCCTCGTCGACGTCGGTGTACTTGACGCCGACGGCCTGAGCCACCGGCTCGTATGTGACTTCGCCGGCCGCGACGTTGACGCCGAGCTTGAGCCCGGGGTTGTCCGCGGTAGCCCCGTGGACGCCGGCGGTCGCGAGGTCGATCACGTACGGCATCGTCGCGTTGGTCAGCGCGAATGTCGACGTCACCGGGACCGCGCCCGGCATATTCGCGACGCAGTAGTGCGTAATCCCGTCGACCTCGTAAGTGGGGTTGCTGTGGGTCGTCGGGTGCGATGTCTCAAAGCAGCCGCCCTGGTCGATCGAGACGTCGACCAGCACCGCGTGGCGCTTCATCAGCTTGAGCTGCGCGCGCGTGATCACTCGTGGCGCGAGCGCGCCGTGGACCAGCACC
>DATNKY010000652.1:0-2870 GCA_035603155.1 Solirubrobacteraceae bacterium | reverse complement strand
GACGAGCGCGCCGGCGCGCTGATGTACGCGCTGCGCCTGATTCGCCAGGCCACCAGCCTCGGCGGTGTCGAGTCGCTGATCAGCGCCCCGTACAACACCTCGCACCGCCAGCTCGACGCCGTCGAACGCAGCGCGATCGGGATCCTGCCCGGAACCCTGCGGCTGTCGGTCGGGATCGAGGAGGCCGGCGACCTGATCGGCGATCTCGACCAGGCGCTGGCCGCGACTGCGGTCGCCGCAGAACAGCTGCCCGCGCGCTAGCCCTACTTCTCGCGCGCGATCACGTGGTCGATCTCGACCATCGCGCCGTCTCGCGTGTCCTCGAACACGACGATCACCGTCGGCGGCCCGCCGAACCATGCGCTCGTCTCGCCCTCGCCGACGTACTCCGCCGCGCGCTGCGAACCGTCGGGCCCGATCACCCAGATCGCGTCGCCCTTGTGGAATTGGCCGTCGCCGATGTCGGTCATTCGCCTGGCAACGGTAGCGCTGCGGCGCTCAGCGCGAGGTCGCGACATCGCGGCCGGCGGTCGCGAGTGGGATCGGGCGCCCCCTCCTCGACCTGGCGGTGCCGGTCCCTGGTGTTGCCCCGAGCTACGTGTCAGGGTGGTGGCAAGTGTGAGCTGTCGTGTGGTTTGCGCCAAGAGCCCCAAGGGGGCCGATCCGACACCCTCGTCGTGGCGCGGCGAGGCGCCCCCTGTGGGAGGATCTTGCGCTCATGGCGGGCGAACGGCCCCGCAAGGCGGTCATCGGGCGCACGACGCGGACCGCGGCGGTCGCGCTCGCGGTCGTCCTGGGGATTCTCACGGCAGCCATGGCGGTCACTTACGCGACCGCTCGACCTCACGCGCTTCCCGGAGCGCAGCGGCGGTGCGCTGAACACGGCAAGCGCTGCCGGCGCTCTCGCGGGCGCCACCGGCGGCCGCACCCGCGACCGGTGACCGTCAGTACGACCGCGACCGTGATCCTGACCACGGCCAATATGAGCCAGGCCCTGGCGCGCCAGCCCGCGCTCGCGTTCAGCCCGAGGAGACCGGGCGGGGTCCCGGTGATCAACGTCGACGACGCGACCTCGTACCAGCGCTTCTCCGGGGTCGGTGCCGGAATGACCGACAGCTCGGCCTGGCTCATCCATGACGGGCTGAGCTCTACGTCGGCCTCGGCGGTTCTCGCAGCCCTGTTCGGCTCGGACGGGATTCGGTTGCACTTCCTGCGCGTACCGATCGGCGCGTCCGACTTCACCGCGACCGAGACGCCGTACTCATACGACGACTTGCCCGCCGGGGGATCGGACCCGAAGCTGGCGCACTTCTCGATCGCCCACGACGATGCCTACATCCTCCCGACGCTACGCCAGGTGATGTCACTCGATCCCGATGAGTTCGTGCTCGCGAGTCCCTGGAGTCCTCCCGCGTGGATGAAGACCAATGACTCGCTGGCCAACCGGAAGGGCACGGGGCGGTTCCGCGACGGAGCCCGCGCGGCGCTGGCGGGCTACATCGTGAGGTTCTTGCGCGCGTATCGGGGTCAGGGCGTCCGGGTCAAGGCGGTCACGCCGCAGAACGAGCCCGACAACTGGACCGCCTACCCGGGAATGGAGCTCAGCCCCGCCGAGGAGGCGAGGTTCGTGCGCGTCAATCTCGCCCCCGCGCTGAGGCGGGCGGGGCTGCCGACCGAGATCTACGGCGGCGACGTCGGCTGGAGATCGATCTCCTACGCCAAGAGCATCGCCCGCAGCGGTGCGGTGCGGGACCTGGCCGGGATCGCGACGCACTGCTACTTCGGGGCGCCGACATCGATCGCGGCGCTGCACGCCGAGGACCCTGCGCTCGACGAGATCATGTCCGAGTGCTCGACCGGGATCACGCCGTACTCGACCACGGAGGTCGAGATCTCGTCGCTGCGCAACTGGGCGTCGGTGGTCGCCATGTGGAACGTCGCCCTCAACCAGCTCGGGGGTCCGGTCCAGCCGCCCAACGTCGGCTGTGGGGGCTGCACCGGCATCTTCACGATCAATCCCTTCACCCACAGCGCAACCGCGACGATCGATTACTACGAACTCGGACAGGTGTCGAAGTTCGTCGCCCCGGGCGCGGTCCGCATCGCCTCAAACCATTTCGTCAGCTACCGCTATCCGCCACGGCAGGTCGTCACCAGCGGCCTCGACGATGTCGCGTTCAGGAACCCCAACGGCAGCGACGTGCTGGTCGCCTACGACAACTCCCCGAGGCCGACCGCGTTCGCGATCAGGTCGCACGGCCGTTATCTGTCATACCGGCTGGCGCCCGGCTCGACCGCGACGTTCATCTGGCAGGTGCACTGAGACGGGGGTGCCCACGTTCAGCCGGCGACCGCCCGCTCAGTGCACGCTTCAGCCGCGGCCCGGGGGGAAGCCGACCTGGACGCGACCGCCGTCGTCGGGAACGATCGTCGGCACGATCCCGCGGTTGTTGGTGTACCCCATGAGCTCCGCCCGCCAGGTGGCGTTCTCGGTGGCGTCGCGTTCCTCGACGCTCGTGCCCTCGGCCGCGAAGTGCTCGCGGGCCGCCTGGCAGTAGGGACAACGCGGCTTGACGTACATGACGACGGTCATCGCACTGGAACGCCAGCTTAGCTAGCGCGACAGCTGTTGGCGTCTGCCTGGGCCACTGGCGGTTTCTGGCTCGGGGAGCGCTCGCGGGTGGTCATCCTCGATCCCGGGCCGATTTGTGCGGGCCGTCGGCCCGCTCGGCGACCCAGGCCCGAGACCGGGGCCGATTTACCCCCGCCACGGCCGGTCCAGCGACCCGGGTTCGCGCGTACCCGACCGCTGGCCACCGCCTCGCAGCCGGCCGCCGCTGCCCACCCTTTTCCGAGGCACTCGCGATAGC
>DATNKY010000268.1:0-2056 GCA_035603155.1 Solirubrobacteraceae bacterium | reverse complement strand
GGGCGGTGACCGCACCGAGCTCGACCTCGGTCAGGAACTTCGCGATCGGCGAGCGCCAGCCGCCGCCCTCCCCGACGAACGCCCACACCAGGCCCTTGGCGCCGTGCTGCTTGGCCAGCTCGGTCAGCGCGTCGAGCTCGGAGCGAGGGAGCTCGCGCGCGCCGGCGTTGATCCCGCGCACGACGCCGCCGCCGGCGAGCGTGTCCGCGAAGACCTTGAAACCGGTTCCCGTCAGGTCGGCGCCCAGATCCGTCAGCTCGAGCCCGAATCGCGTGTCGGGCCGGTCTGAGCCAAATCGCGACATCGCCTCCGCGTGCGTCATACGCGGCCACGGCGGCGAAGCGACGTCGAACCCGACGAGCGCGAACACCGTCTCCATGACCGCTTCCGTCGTCTCGAGCACGTCGTCCTCCTGCACGAACGCGAGCTCGATGTCGAGCTGTGTGAACTCGGTCATCCGGTCCGCGCGGGAGTCCTCGTCGCGGAAGCAGCGCACGATCTGGTAGTAGCGCTCGAAGCCGCCGATCATCAGCAGCTGCTTGAACAGCTGCGGCGACTGCGGCAGCGCGTAGAACGAGCCTGGTGCGACCCGCGCCGGGACGAGGAAGTCGCGCGCGCCCTCGGGCGTCGAACGCGTCAGAAACGGCGTCTCGATCTCGAGAAAGTCGCGCTCGTCGAGCACCTGGCGCATCGTCTGCGTAATCCGGTGACGGAGGGCGATCGCCTCCTGCAGCGGCGGGCGCCGGAGGTCGACCGAACGGTGGCGCAGACGGAGGTTCTCATCGACGTTCGTGTCCTCGTCGAGCGGGAACGGCGGCGTGTCGGCGTCGGCGAGCACCTCGAGTTCTGAGACCGCGATCTCGATCTCCCCCGTCGCGAGGTTCGGGTTGATGTTCTCGGGGGAGCGGCGGTTGACGGTCCCGGCCGCCGTGATCACGTCCTCGGAGCGCAGAGAGTGTGCGCGCGCGTGGGCCTCGGGCGCCGTCTCCGGATGGAAGACGAGCTGCACGATCCCGGATCGTTCACGGAGATCGATGAAGATCAGCCCGCCGTGGTCGCGACGGCGATGGACCCACCCCGACACGCGGGCCTCCGTTCCGGCGCGGCGGGCGTCGAGATCTCCCGCCCAGCTGTCGCGGTATCGGTTCGGTCTTGGGCTGTGGTTCATGTTCGTGCTCACGCAAGCCTGCTCGAACGCAGGATGGTCGGGATCACGGCGTCGTACTGGTGGTTGGTCTGCTCCCCGGTGTCCATCTGCTTGAGCCCAACCTCGGAGTCCGAGCCTACGATTGCCACGTAGCGGGCGCCGAGCCGGTCGGCCTGCTTAAGCTGGCCCTTGAGCGACCTGCCGGCCAGCTCGAGCTGCGAGCTGAGGCCGGCGCGGCGTGCCTCGGACACGAGGTGAAATCCGGCGCGCTCGGCGCCGGGCGCGGCGATCGCGACGAACAGGTCGACGGGGCGCGGCGCAACCGGCGGCTCGGGGGAGGCGAGCAGGATCCGCTCGACGCCCGCCGCCCAGCCCGACGCGGGGGTCGGACGGCCGCCGATCTGCTCGATCAGCCCGTCGTAGCGCCCGCCGCCACCGACCGTCGACTGGGCTGCCCCGAGCGCCTCGGAGGTGAACTCGTACACGGTCCGCGCGTAATAGTCGAGGCCGCGCACGAGCGTCGGCTCGAGCTCGTAGCGCAGTTCGGCGTCGTCGAGCAAGTTGCGGACATGCTGGAAGTGCTCGGCGTCGTCGGGTGAGAGCCGGTCGAGCAGCTTCGGCGCCGAGCGCATCGTCTCCTGCGTGATCGGGTCCTTGGCGTCGAACGCCCGCAACGGGTTCAGCTCGATCCGTGCGACGACCTCGGGCGCGAGCGAGTCCCGGTGCGTGCGCAGGAACGCGGCCAGCTCCTCGCGGTACTCGGCGCGCGTCTCGGGCGTCCCGAGGCTCGACAGCAGCAGCCTCGGCTCACGGACCCCGAAGGACTCGAGCAGCTCGGCGAGCAGCAGGATCAGCTCGGCATCGCTCTCGGCCGTTGCGGAGCCGATCACCTCGGCGCCGATCTGCCAG